>NZ_NFLY01000041.1:0-23218 GCF_002161155.1 Massilimicrobiota sp. An105 | reverse complement strand
CAATATCTGAAGGTGATTTTTATAATACAAAAAATCACTTTGCAATTTGAAATTCAACTCCCACAAGAAGAGTTGAATTTAAATATACAAAGTGGAATTTAGTTTTTCATTTCACCATAATAATTCTTCAAGGTTGGGAGGTTCAATGATATGAAAAAAATTGTGATTGGCATATTGGCACATGTTGATGCAGGAAAAACAACGTTGTCTGAAAGTATGCTTTATCTTTCAGGACAGATACGACAATTGGGACGTGTAGATCATCAAGATACATTTTTAGATTATGACAAACAGGAACGTCATCGTGGCATTACTATTTTTTCTAAACAGGCGATGTTTCCATGGAAAGATACACAGTTTGTTTTGATAGATACACCAGGCCATGTTGATTTTTCAGCTGAAATGGAAAGAACTTTACACATTCTAGATTATGCGATTATTGTGGTCAATGGAATGGATGGTATACAGTCACATAGTGAAACAATTTGGCATTTATTAGAACATTATCATATTCCCACTTTTATTTTTATGAATAAGATGGATCAGACAACTTATTCTCGTGAATACTTATTTCAAGAATTGACAGAAAAATATCATGAAAACTGTTTAGATTTCTCGATGCCAGTAACACAGCTCTATGAAAATCTGGCTCTCGTTAATGAAACATTGTTGGAAGAATATATGGACTATCAAGTGATTGATTTGGGACATATTCAAGAATGTATTATGAAAAGACAAATTTTTCCAGTGTTCTTTGGCTCAGCTTTAAAAAATGAAGGGGTCGGCGCTTTTTTAGATTTACTAGATACCTATACCATAGAACCAACATATAAGGATTCATTGGATGGCTTTGTTTACAAAGTGAGTCATGATGAACACGGCAATCGTTTAACACATATAAAAATAACTGGTGGAACATTGCATGTGAAAGAAAAGATTCATGATGAAAAAATTGATCAGATTCGTTTATATGAGGGACCAAAATATACGTTGCTGCAAGAAGCAAAGGCAGGAGATGTGGTTGCTTTAAAAGGTTTAAAAAGTTTTCTTCCAGGAATGACACTTACAAATCAGACATTCACGCAACCTGTGATGATGCCTTACATGACTTATCGTGTTGTTTTATCTCCTCATTGTGATCAGCACCAAATGTTAAAGAATCTACAGACTTTAGCTCAAGAAGACCCAACATTACATGTGACATATATGTCACAGACACAAGATATCTATATTCAATTGATGGGTGAAATTCAAATTGAAGTTTTACAAAATATCATTCGTGAAAGATTTCATGAGGAAGTTAGTTTTGATCATGGTGAAATCTTATATAAAGAAACACTTAGTGAACCAGTGGAGGGCGTTGGACATTTTGAACCATTGCGTCATTATGGAGAAGTCCATGTCTTATTGGAACCACTTGCTCAAGGGAGTGGTCTGGTTTATGAAAGTCAATGTACAACAGATCAGCTGCCATTACAGTATCAGCGTTTGATTATGACACATTGCCAAGAAATAGAACATCCAGGTGTTTTAACAGGAGCTTCTATAACTGACATAAAAATCAGTTTAATAGCAGGGAAAGTTCATCAAAAACATACTGAGGGTGGTGATTTAAGAGAAGCTACATATCGTGCGATTCGTCATGGGTTAAAAAGAGGAAAATCTATTTTATTAGAACCTTATTATGATATTCATATTCATATACCTAAAGATGCGTTGAGTCGTGTTTTGTATGATATGGAAAAAAGACACACCAAAGTGAGAATTGAAGAACAGATTGATAGTATTGATTTATATGGTGAAGGACCAGTGACCTGTTTACAAGATTATCAGCAAGAAGTGATTGCTTTAACAAAAGGTAAAGGACGCATGATCTGCCATATGAAAGGGTATTTTCCTTGTCATAATCAAGAAGACATTATAAAACAAAAAGGATATGATAGTGAAACAGATCAGGCTCATCCAACAGGTTCAGTCTTTTGTCAACATGGAGCAGGTTTTTATGTGGCATGGGATGAAGTTGAGCAATATATGCATATTCCTTATCAATATACAAAAAATAAAAATACGCATCATACATATCATGATGCACCACAATATCAAAATGAAGATGAAGAATTGGATGCTATCTTTCAAAAAACATATGGACCTATCAAACGTCGTTTAGCTGATGATTATTATCGTCAGCATCAGCCTCAAGAAACATCTATGAGTGTTAAAATGAAACCTGAATGCCTTTTGGTTGATGGATATAATGTTATTCATTCGTGGCCAGAACTCAAAGATTTAGCAAGCACAAACTTAGGTGTTGCACGTGATCGACTGATTGATATACTCAGTAATTATCAGGGGTATAAACAATGCCTTATGATTATTGTTTTTGATGCTTATAAGGTGAAACAGAATCTAGGGAGTCAAGAAAAGCATCATAATGTTTATGTTGTTTATACCAAAGAAGCCCAAACTGCAGATATGTATATTGAACGTGTGACCCATCAATTAGCAAGTGATTATCGTGTTGTTGTTGCAACTTCTGATGCTTTGGAGCAGTCCATTGTCATTGGACGAGGAGCACGTCGTATGTCGTCACGAGAACTGGCTTTAGAAGTGAAAGCTGTAACGGAAGAACATTTTCATGAATTTCAAAGAAAACAGCCTCAAAACCATGAGTTTTTATTAGAAGATGTCAAAGATTATCATAAATAAAGAACCGTAGACGAAAGCCTACGGTTTTAAAATAATTGTAGAAAAATGCCTATAATCGTTGCACTTACAAACATGATAAGAACAATTCTTAAAATGTCTTTTTTATTATCATACATACGTAACAAGACAAGTAAACCAAGTCCTGTGCTCGTCATAAGTCCTGCAAATAAAGAGCCAAAGCTTAAGACCTGATCAAGATAGAGCTGTGATAAGATGACACTTGCAGCACAGTTAGGAATAAAGCCAGTAAGAGCGGCGATAACAGGTTGAAAAATAGAACCATGAACTAAAATATAGTTCAATGTATCTGCACCAATTTCTTCAATCAGCCATGTTAATGCAAAATTAACAATAAAGACAAAAACAAAGATTTTGAAAGTGTGTAATAAAGCTAAATAAATAATACCATGTCCATGTTCTTCTTCTTTACAGTGTTCATGTATATCATGTAAGCTATGATTGTTAGAAAGACGATGAGATTGAATTAATCCATCCACCAGATAACCAACAACAATTGCCACAATGATTTTTAAACCAATAATCACAAATAATGTCTGTGCCTGTTTTGGCTGGGCAATTAAAATAGGAATAGCATCATCACTTGTAGCAATAAAAACAGCTAACAAAGTTCCTAAACTGATACTTTGATTCATATATAATCCACTGGCAATGACAGAAAATCCACATTGAGGGATGATTCCTAAAAGACTGCCAATCAGTGGTCCTAATTTTTGTGTACGTGCCAAAAGGTTTTCAAACTTCTGATTATTTCTATGTTCAATATATTCCATTAATAGATAAGTCAGAAATAAAAATGGAAGCATGGGTATTAAATCTTCTAAAGAATGTTCAAGTATATGTAACATATTTACCTCCAATAGGTCATTATCATAACATAATAATTTTTAAATTACCAATGAAATGATATGAGAATTTTTATAGGCATATAAGTGGTCAAATGTTTTTATGCTGTGATACAATGCCTTCAAGGATGTGAAAAAAATGGATATGAATGAAGATATGATCACACTATTTTTAGATAAAATAGGTCATCAAAAATTAAAAGATGTTTTTTATAAAATGATTCAGGATTTTGCGATTGGAAGAGAGCATTTACAGCGTCTTTATGAAAAGTGGAGTACGTTTTATAAAGAAGATATGACTTCTCATGAAGCCTTGATCAGTTTAATTCAGGCAAGTGATGAACTGACAAGTGTTGAGGAACCTTTCTGGGAAATGATTGCAGGTCGTTTTTTGGTATATGATATCATTTGTCAGGTTCAATGTCGCAATGAAATGTTGGGGATTTCAACTTTTTATCAAAAAATTCAATATTTAACACAAGAAGGATATTATGGAAATTATATTTTAGAACATTATCAATCTGATGAAATTGAAGAATTATCACAATACATTCAAGATCAACGTAATGAATTATTGAATTATAGTGGTTTAGATATGTTATATAAACGTTATTTGATTCAAGATCATGATCATCATGTTTTAGAAACACCACAGGAAATGTTTATGGGGATTGCGATGCATTTAGCGATGCTAGAAAATGATCGTGTTTATTGGGCAAAACAATTTTATGATATTTTAAGTACACTTAAAGTGACAATGGCAACACCAACAATGGCTAATGCCAGAAAACCATTCCATCAAATGAGTTCATGTTTTATTGATGTTGTTGATGATTCATTGGATGGTATTTATAAAAGTTTAGATCATTTTGCTCAAGTTTCTAAACATGGTGGAGGTATGGGACTCTATTTTGGAAAAGTCAGGGCGAATGGCAGTGATATTCGTGGCTATAAAGGTGCAGCTGGTGGTGTGATTCGCTGGCTGAAACTGGTTAATGATACGGCGATTGCTGTTGATCAGTTAGGTGTCAGACAGGGAGCAGCAGCTGTTTATTTAGACGTCTGGCATAAAGATCTGCCTGAGTTTTTGCAGATTCGTACAAATAATGGAGATGATCGTATGAAGGCGCATGATATTTTTCCAGCTGTCTGCTATCCAGACTTATTTTGGCAATTGGCTAGAGATGATATTGATGCCCCATGGTATATGATGTGTCCTCATGAAATTTATCAGATCAAGGGTTATCATTTAGAAGATTATTATGGTCAAGAATGGCAGGAGCGTTACTTAGATTGTATCCAGGATGAACGTATTTCTAAAAGAGTCATGAGTGTCAAAGAAGTTGTTAGATTGATTATTAAATCGCTGGTAGAAACAGGAACACCTTTTGCTTTTAATCGCGATCGTGTCAATGAAATGAATCCTAATCATCATCAAGGTATGATTTATTGTAGTAATTTATGCAGTGAAATTGCGCAAAACATGAGTGCTATGACTTTTTTAGATAAGGAAGTTATACATGTTGATGGGGAAGAGGTCGTTGTTGAAAAAACAAAACCGGGAGATTTTGTAGTGTGTAATCTTGCATCCTTAACATTAGGAAAAATAAATGTTGATGATGAAGCCCAGTTAAGACATATTATTCATGTTGTTGTGAGAGCTTTAGATAATGTTATTGATTTGAATGATTACCCATTACCATTTGCTCAAATAACGAATCAGAAATATCGTGCCATTGGTTTAGGAACAAGTGGTTATCATCATATGTTATGTCAAAAAGGCATTCCTTTTGAAAGTGAACAGCATTTAGAATTTGTTGATCAGTTATATGAAAAAATAAATTACTATACACTAGAAGCATCATGTTTATTGGCTAAAGAAAAAGGTCGTTATCACGGTTTTGAGGGTAGTGATTATGATACCGGTATGTATTTTCAAAAACGTCATTATCAATCTAAAGAGTGGCAACAATTAGAAACCATGATTCATCGTTATGGTTTACGTAATGGTTATTTAATGGCTATTGCACCCACTTCTTCTACATCTATTATTGCTGGAACAACAGCTTCTATTGATCCAATCATGAAAAAATTCTTTATTGAAGAGAAAAAAGGAAGTATGATGCGAAGAGTGGCACCAGATTTAAATCCAAAAACATTCTGGTTATATAAAAATGCACATTATATGGATCAAGAATGGCTAATCAAAGCTGCTGGGATTCGACAACGACATATTGATCAGTCGCAGTCATTAAATATTTATATGACACAGGAATTTACATTTAGAAAACTTTTAAATTTATATATTTTAGCATATGAAAATAATGTTAAGACGATTTACTACGTAAGAAGTCAATCTTTAGAAATTGAAGAATGTGAATCATGCAGTGCATAGAGGGAGGAATTATGGAATTAAAAGCAAAGGCATTATTTAATGCACAAGGCGATATTGATGTAAGAAAACGTCGTATGATTAATGGAAATACGACGAATCTGAATGATTTTAATCATATGAAGTATCAATGGGTACATGACTGGTATCGTCAGGCAATGAATAATTTTTGGATACCTGAAGAAATCAATTTAACTCAAGATGTCAAAGATTATCGTTTGTTGAAAGATGAAGAAAGACAGGCTTATGATAAAATTCTATCGTTTCTTGTGTTTTTGGATTCTTTACAAACAGCGAATTTACCACACATTGGAGAATATATTACAGCCAATGAGATTAATTTATGTTTAACAATTCAGGCGTTTCAGGAAGCTGTACATTCACAAAGTTATAGTTATATGTTAGATACAATTTGTTCACCAGATAAACGTGATGAAATTTTATATCAATGGAAATATGATGAACATTTATTAAAACGTAATCAATTTATTGGTGAACAATATAATGATTTTTTACAGCATAAAGATGCATTTCATTTAATGAAAACGATTATGGCAAATTATATTTTAGAAGGTATTTATTTTTATAGTGGTTTTATGTTCTTCTATAATTTAGGAAGAATGGGAAAAATGTCTGGTTCAGCACAGGAAATACGTTATATTAACCGTGATGAAAATACACATTTATGGTTATTCAGGAATATGATTTTAGAATTACAAAAAGAAGAACCACAACTCTTTGATGATGAAAAAATAGCTGTTTATCGTCAAATGTTAAAACGTGGTGTTGAGGAGGAAATAGCCTGGGCACAATATGTGATAGGTGATCGCATTGAAGGGTTAACCATGACTATGGTCAGTGATTACATTCATTATTTGGGTAATTTACGTGCGACTTCACTAGGGTTTGAACCGCTTTTTGAAGGTTATCAGGATGAACCAGAAGCAATGCAGTGGGTAAATCTTTATAGTCAGGCTAATCAAATTAAAACAGATTTTTTTGAGGCAAAATCAACAGCGTATGCCAAATCGAGTGCAATTGAAGATGATTTATAAAAAAGGGGCAGACAAATGATTTTGTCAATGCCCTCTTTTGATCTTTTTGGCTTCTAGCCATAACATATGTAAAACTTCTAAAAGCATATTACGTGTTTTGGGTTTTAATAAAGTGATTTCTTTAATTCCATTCATGATATGTTTATAGGAAATGTGTGATAAATCAGAAAAATTATATAAATTTAAATTGTCAAATAATGAAAACATCGCTTCCACAAACTGATGTTTTTCTTCATAACTTAATTTTTCTAAGAAAAGGATAACTTTAATAGCAAATTGAACACTTTCATATGACAGTTCATCACATTCAAAATGATGGGCATTGATTTGCCATGAATAAGCATTATGTTGCATCATGCCTGTTTCCTGACTTTTGACAACAGTATAGTTTTCTTCATGACCTAAAACAATACCAAAAAATGAATAGTGAGGAATATAGCTATGAATGCGGGGAAGCATGTTTTGGTAAGCCTTTGATTGAATGATTTCATCTTGAAAACCGGGGCCATCAAAATTATCAATTTGAATAATACGATCTTGAATATGCTGATGACAAAAACATCCAGCAAAGATAGCTAAATTGCCACCCTTAGAATGTCCTACTAACCATAATGGACGATGCTGACGGTATTGAAAATGTTTTTTTAAACGTTGCCATATAGAAGGTGCTAGGAATTTATTTTTTAAGTCATGCATCAATGAAGAAGTGATATTCTGTGAGGCAATCTCTTCTAGAAAATGTACAGATGATTCTTGAGCAGGTACAACTTTTTCACAAAGCATTAAAAAATCTTCATGCCAGCCAATCAGTGAATCATCGGTACCACGATAGGCTATCACAATGCGACCATCTTCTAATAATAAAGCCAATGCTGCAAACTGTTTGATCAGTTCTTTATTGACATCATTGACATAGTTTAAAATTTGAATGTTTTGATAACGAGGACTGTGAGCCATTTTTTCAAAAAGTTCATGACTAGGAACAAGAATCTTTTTTAAATTTTCAGGTGTCAATGTGGCGTTTCTTTGTTGATATTTTTGAAAGGCTTGTTGTAAAGTGATGGGTTTTGTGTCATTGAAAATATCATCAAGATAAACATAAGCCAGCTCACTAAATATCAGGGCATCAATTTCATTATAGGGAAATTGACTGGCTAAAAGATCACCACGTAAGTCAACATAATGAAGTATTGTATTAACGTTCATGAAATCACCCTTTCTGTTGATATTGGCAAATATTTTACATGATTTTTTAGGAAAATGCAAACTGTAACGGTAGAATTCGTTGATAAAAATGTCGAAATATGATACCCTATCGAAAAGGATGTGTCATAATGAAAAAAATAGATAATAAATATATACGTCGTATTGTATATAGTATTCAATTTTTGATGTCTATAGTTTTACTATCAACGATGTATTTTATTCGTTTTGTACCAATGAAATATATGATGATAGTTGGAATTATTCTCATTGCTTTGATGGTGGGAGAATATTTCTTGATTTTCTATAAAAAACAGGGAAGTAAACGTTCTTTATTGACGCAGTTTTTGAGCCTTGTTTTAAGTTGTTTGATGGTTGTTGCTTCATTTTATGTTTATAGAACAGGGCAAGTCGTTGATTTGCTTGGTGATGAACAGTTTCAGACACGTGCTATTTCTGTTATTGTTTTAAAAGACTCACCAATTAAGAATGAATATCAGCTACCTGAACATTTACTTTCACATGTTTCTTATGTGGATGAATCAACAATGGATTATACGGTATCGCAAATAGAAAAAGAAGTGGGACAGATTTCTTTAGATGATTCATCTGATTTTCATCAGCTGGTTACAAAATTATATCAGAAAGATGTTGACGCTATTATTTTAGATGAAGCTTTTAGAAGCTTGGTTGAGCAGGAAAAAGAAAGTTTTTCTGATGATACACGTGTTATTTTTCAGGTTAAACGTGATGAAGCTGCAGTGAATGCGAAAAGTGTTGATGTGACTGAAAAACCATTTTTGGTTTATATTAGTGGTAATGATGAATATGGAGATTTAACGGCTGTATCACGTAGTGATGTGAATATGTTGGTAGGTATTAATCCTACAACCAAGCAAATATTATTGATTAGTATTCCCCGTGATATTTATTATCCATTACATCGAAATGGTGAATATGATAAATTTACGCATACAGGAATGTATGGATTACAGGAAAGTATTGATACTTTAACAGATATGGTTGATCAGGATATTAATTATTATGTGCGTATGAATTTTACATCATTTATGGATATTGTAGATGCATTGGGTGGTGTGACAGTTCATTCTCCAGAAGAATTTACAACAAAGATTGGTGGCTATCAGATTCAAGAAGGGGAAAATCATCTGAATGCCAAGGAGGCATTGGCTTTTGTAAGAGAAAGAAAATCATTTGTTGATGGAGATTTTGCAAGAGGAAGAAACCAGCAACGCATGATTTCGGCTATTGTAAAAAAAGTTTGCTCACCAGCAATATTAACATCTTTTTCACAAGTTTTGGATACAATCAGTCAAAGTATTGAAACCAATATGCCAAGTGAGGAAATGAATGCGCTTGTTCAGATGCAGTTATCTCAAATGCCAAATTGGGATATTCAGTCTTATCAGATTATAGGTGATAATGCTTCTATGCCATGTTATTCAGTGGGAATGAATGCATCTGTCATTATTCCTAATGAGTTGTCTATTACACAGGCATGTGAATATATTGATCAATTCATGGATAATGAAAAAATTGAAACAGAATTAGGCGATTTGGAACAATAAGAAAGGATTATTATGAAAGATACAATTTTAATATATCGTTTAAGTGATGATATCAAAGGAAAGATAAAAGAAATAGCAAATGAATTAGATATTGATGTAAGAGATATTTCTATACAGCATCTATATCAGAAAATGGGTTATTTATTAAATATGGATGGTTATACATATCAAGAACAGATGTTGCCTTCTTCATCTATGGATCAACCTTTTGTTTTCTTTGCTTTAAATAAAGATGAACAATTAGATTTATTATTACAATTGTTTAGAATGAAAGGAATACCACATATTCCTTATAAAGCTGTTTTAACACAATATAATGTTGATTATACATTTGCTAGACTTTATCAAAGTGTAGCTAGTGAATATCAGCAAATGATGCAAATGAACCTAAAAAAATAGGTTCTTTTTCTATAAAAAAATCCTAAGCACTGGCATGCTTAGGATCACAAGTTAAGTTCATTTTGAGTTTTCTTAATGTTTCTGTATCTTTATTACTTAAAATGACAGTTGAATGAATTTCACAGTCCTTTAATAAAGGAAGAGCTTCTAGACATTTTTTAGCATTCTGGTCTTGAGCTGAAGCAATGGTGAGTGTTAAAAGGACTTCATCAATATCCAATAATGGTGTTTTCATATTTAAATAGTCATTTTTTAAAGATAGAATAGAATGCAGCATAGTTGGTGAAATTAATTCAATATCTTGTTCAATACTAGCTAAATATTTTAATGCATTTAACATAGCTGCACTGGAAGCACGTAATAATGATGATGTTTTCCCACTGATTAAATGACCGTCATTTAATTCTATTGCGCAGACAGGACCTTGACGTGTCTTTGCAACTTCTCTGGCCACAATGGCACATTTACGGTTTTTCGCATCGACACCTGCCTGAGATAATAACATCTGCATTTTTTCTAAAGACTGATCATTGATTTTACCCATTAAATAATCAACTTGCGCATGATAATAACGACGTACAATTTCACGACAGCTAGCATCTTTAGCCGCTTCATTATCAATAATTGCATAACCAGCCATGTTGACTCCCATGTCAGTAGGAGAAGCATATGGTGATTCTCCAAAAATTTTCTTAAACATTGTATTTAATACAGGGAAAATTTCAATATCACGATTATAGTTGACAGTTGTTTCTCCATATTTTTCAAGATGGAAAGGATCAATCATATTGACATCATTCAAATCAATGGTTGCTGCTTCGTAAGCAAGGTTAACAGGATGTTTTAATGGTAAGTTCCAGATTGGGAAAGTTTCAAATTTTGCATATCCAGCACGAATGCCATGAAGATGTTCATGATAAAGCTGAGATAGACATGTTGCCATTTTTCCTGAACCAGGACCTGGAGCAGTTACAACAACTAATGGCTTTGTCGTGATAATATAATCATTTTTACCAAATCCTTCTGGTGAAATAATATGATCAACATTATGAGGATAATTTTCGATAGGATATTGCATAAAAACTTTAATGCCACGTTTTTCTAGCTTTGTTTTAAAAGTATCGGCAGAATTTTGATGCTGGTACTGTGTAATTGTGACACTTCCTACATATAATCCAACGTTTTCATATTCATTAATTAATCGAATAACTTCATCATCATATGAAATACCTAAATCTCTTCGCATTTTATGTCTTTCTAAGTCTTTAGCACAAACAGCGATAATCACTTCTACTTTATCTTTTAAAGTTAATAACATCTTTAACTTGCTGTCGGGTTCAAAACCAGGTAAAACACGAGAAGCATGTGTATCATCGAAAAGTTTTCCCCCAAATTCTAGATATAATTTATTGTCGAATTGAGCAATTCTTTCTTGAATGTGTTTAGATTGTAGTTCTACATATAATTCATTACTAAATGCTTTTTTCATTTTCTCTCACTCCTAGTCAACATTATATAGAAAATGGTTTGAAGATAAAGAAAATAATAAAAAAATATTATGTCGATAAATATTGATAATTATAAATAGAGAGGACTTTTTTGATTGTTGTTATTGTGTGGAAAATATGATATATTGTAAAAAAGATAAAAGTGGTAAAGGAGTCTTATTATGTTTAATATGGTCTTTTTAAGAATTGTTTTGAACTTTTTAGTGGGATTTATTTTGGTGTTGGCTGTTATGCCAAAAGCGATTCAATATTTAAAAAAATTAAAATTTGGACAGGTAGAAAGAGAGGAAGGTTTACAGTCGCATAAAGCAAAAGGTGGTACACCAACAATGGGTGGAATTGTCTTTATCTTATGTGCTGTAGTTGTGGTTTATATTTTGAATTTCACTTCGTTAAATCATCCTTATATACATCTTTTAACTTTTTCTTTTGTAGGTTTTGGATTGGTTGGATTTATTGATGATTATTTAATTGTTGTCAGAAAGACAAATGATGGATTGAAACCTTTATATAAATATACATTACAATCAGTTGTGGCCATTGCTTTTTATATTTTAGCTAAGTTTTTTATACCTGGATTTGATACTGCAATTTCTATCCCTTTATTACATATAGAAATTGATATTGGATGGTTATATCCTATTTTGGTATATTTTATGTTTACAGCAGGCAGCAATGCGGTGAATTTAACAGATGGATTAGATGGTCTAGCAACAGGACTTTCGATGATTGCGATTTCTGTTTTTGTTATTTTTGCGATTATGAATAAAGATTATGACATTGCCATCTATGCTATGGCAGTGGTGGGAACATTACTAGGATTTATGTGTTTTAATTATCATCCTGCACGTATTTTTATGGGAGATACTGGTTCATTAGCTTTAGGTGGATTTTTAGCAGCTTTGGCTGTATTAACACGTCAGGAACTTCTGTTTATTTTAATTGGTGGTGTTTTCTTGATTGAAACTTTATCAGTGATTATTCAGGTTGTATCTTTCAAAACAAGAGGCAAACGTGTGTTTAAGATGGCACCTATTCACCATCATTTTGAAATGCTTGGATGGAGTGAACAACAAGTTGTTATTTCATTTTGGTTTTTAGGTTTTATTTGTGGAATTATTGGGATTGTTTTAGGAGTTATGTAATATGTTGAACGGGAAAAAAGTTTTAGTTTTAGGATTGGCTAAAAGTGGTCAAGCAGCAGTCGAATTATTGACTGCATTACATGCAACTATCACAGTGAATGAATATGCTAGTCGTGAAAAGATTGCTTGTTATGATGAATATGTGCATCGTGGTATCGAGATGATTACAGGAGGACATCCACAAGAACTGTTTGAAAGAGATTTTGACTTTGTTGTGAAAAATCCAGGAATTAATTATCATAAACCATTTGTTTTAAGGTTGAAAGAAAGAGGAATTCCAGTTTATACTGAAATTGAACTGGCTTATCAAGTTGCTAAAATGCAAAATTATATTGCTATTACAGGAACAAATGGGAAAACAACAACAGTGACATTAATTGATGAGATTTTAAAACATGCCCATCATTTGTCTTGTTTGGCAGGTAATGTGGGTATACCTTATTCCTCTTGTGTTCTAGACAATGATTTGCTTCATCGTGATGGGTATGATGTGGTTTTAGAAATGTCTAATTTTCAATTATTAGATATTGAAAAGTTTCATCCACATATTTCTACAATTATAAATCTGACTCCAGATCATTTGGATTATATGGCTTCACTGGATGAATATTATGCTTCTAAAACACGTATTTATATGAATCAAGATAAGCAAGATTATTTTATTGAAAATTTGGATGATGAAATCTTGCAGAGTTATTTAAGAAAATATCCTGTTTTGGCTCAAAGAGTGACTTTTTCTTTAACTAAACCAGCTGATTGTATGATTCAAAATCAAGCGATTTATTATAAAGGAAATCATGTTATTGATTTGGATGAAATAAAAATAGTAGGTGATCATAATATTCAAAATATGATGATTGCCATTATTGCCTGTGCATTAAGTCGTGTGTCTTTATCAGATATTCATGATACTTTGGCTTCTTTTCAGGGAGTAGAACACCGTATAGAATTTGTAAGAGAATATCACGGTGTTAAATATTATAATGATTCTAAAGCGACAAATACAGATGCAGCGATTATTGCTTTAAAAGCTTTTAAACAGCCGGTTATATTATTAATGGGTGGTCATGAAAAAGGTCTGGATTTAACAGAGATGTCATCTTATGCTTCAAAGATCTCAACGCTTATTTGTTTTGGTGAGGCAAAGGAAAGATTTGCTAGAGAAATGTATATAGACAATACAATTGTTGTTGAACATATGAAAGATGCTGTGATGAAAGCAAAGGAAATTGCTCATGAAGGAGATGTTGTATTATTATCCCCTTCAACAAGTTCATATGATGAATTTAGTGGATATGAAGAAAGAGGAAGAGTTTTTAAACAGATTATTAATGAATGGAATTCATAGTCAAAGGAGTTTATAAAAGTCAAAATCATTGTGACTATGACTTGACGTATGAAAAATATGTGATTAAATGTGAGTGCTTGCTCGGAGGGTGAGCCATTCATGAGAAATGGTGAGCTGGATAAGGCTACAGGTTGAAATACCTGTTTCTTATCCAGTTTTTTATTTTTACAAAAAAGGAGGGTTATATGGATTTTATTCACGGAAAGATAAGACCAATATATTTTAAGTATTTGGCTGCTGCTTTTGGAAGTGCATTAGTCACTTCTATTTATTCAATTGTAGATATGGCCATGGTTGGACAATATCAAGGTCCTGATGGAACGGCTGCTTTGGCGGTCGTTGCTCCAATATGGAATATTATTTATAGCCTTGGCTTGTTAATGGGAATAGGTGGAGCAGTTATTTTTAGTACAATTAAAGGACAGAGCTCTCAAAAAGATGATGAAGCAGGGGAATTTTTTACTGTTTCAGTGATAGGCTCTATATTATTAGCTTTACTATCATGGTTTGTTATTGTTGTTTTTGATCAGCCGTTATTAACATTTTTGGAGCTGAAAAAAATTTACTTCCACTTGGTTTAAGTTATCTCAAACCGATTCAATTCGTTGTGCCATGCTTTTTGTTTAATCAGATGTTAGCAGCGTATTTACGTAATGACAATAATCCGGCTCTTGCACCGGCGGGTGTCCTTTCTGGAGGGATATTTAATATTTTTGGAGATTATGTTTTTGTATTTGTGTTTGATATGGGAATTTATGGTGCAGGTTTGGCGACTGCTATTGGAGCAGTCATTTCGACACTTGTTATGCTCACTCATTTTTTAAAAAAGAGCAATACCTTAAAATTAGTCAGACCAAAACATTTTATGGCTAGATTGTCTCAAATAACAGTGACTGGTTTTTCAACATTTTTTATTGATGTGGCTATGGGAATTTTAACAATCTTATTTTATTGTCAGATTATGAAATATTTGGGACAAATGCTTTATCTGTATATGGTATTATTGTGAATGTTTCAACTTTTGTGCAATGTTGTGCCTATAGTGTGGGACAGGCAGCACAACCTATTATTTCTGTTAATTTTGGTGCTCATCAACCTCAATGTATTCAGGAAGTTTTAAAATATGCACTTATGAGTGTTACATTTTTTAGCCTTTTATGGACAGCATTGTCTTTATTTGTGCCAATGTTATTTGTTTGTATTTTTATGACGCCGACACCTGAAATTATGAAAATAGCTCCTTAGATTATAAGATGTTATGGTTTATCATTCCTTTTATTGCCTTTTCATATTTTTTCAACATATTATTTTCAGGCTATATTAAAACCAAGAAGTGCCTTTATCGTTTCAGTTTCTAGAGGATTGGTCATCAGTGGAGTCTTGATTTTCATTCTGCCACTTATAAATCCTAATGCTTTATGGTTAGCTATGGTATTGACAGAAATCATTGTGGCTATTTATGCTGGTGTATCAATGATTAAATATACACGTCATTTATCAACACAATGAAAAATCTATAGATAAGAAGATGCGAAGATGTATCTTCTTTTTTTTGTCTTTTTTTCATATAGTAAAATGATGGAGGTGCCACCATGAAAACAAAAAAAATCACGATTTTAACAATCATCATTGTCATTATAGGATTAATAAGTGTTTATAGTTCTTCTCATATTTGGGCACTTTATAAATATGATGATGCTTTGTATTACATCAAAAGACAAATGATTTTTGCTGTTTTAGGTTTTATAGCCATGTTTGTGACTTCACGTATTGATTATCATCTTTACAAAAAATATTATAAGTTTATTTTAATCATCTGTTTTCTTTTATTAATTCTTGTCTTAATACCAGGTTTAGGGGTTGTCAGAGGTGGGAGTCGCAGCTGGTTTAATTTTGGTATTTTTGCATTGCAGCCAAGTGAGTTGTTTAAAATTGGTATTATTATTTTTAGTGCGGTTTATATGGAAAAGCATTACTATCATATGAAAAAAATCAGATATAGCCTGCCAGTTTTACTTATGATGGGACTAGGTTTTTTGTTGATTATGTTACAGCCGGATTTTGGGAGTGGTGTTGTTATGGCATGTAGCGTCATTGTGATGATGATTGTTTCGCCATTTCCCTTTCGTTATTTTGTGGGGTTGGGAATACTGGGAGTCATTGGAATTGTGATTATGATTTTATCTGCTCCTTATCGTATGGAGCGTATATTGTCTTTTTTAAATCCATTCCAGGATCCATTAGGCAGTGGTTTTCAGGCTATACAGGCTCTATATGCCATTGGACCAGGTGGATTATTAGGCGTTGGATTTGATAAAAGTATTCAAAAACATTTTTATTTACCAGAACCCCAGACAGATTTTATTTTTGCGATTATAGCAGAAGAATTTGGCTTTATAGGGGGAATTATTGTGATTGGATTATATACCAGTCTATTTAAGACGGTTTTAAAGGTGAGTCAAAATGCACCTGATCTATTTGGTGGCTTTTTGATGATTGGAATTATTTCGATGATCGGTATTCAGACTTTAATTAATCTGGGAGTTGTGGTAGGATTATTTCCGGTGACGGGTGTAACCTTGCCATTGATGTCATATGGTGGTACAAGTTTAGTTATAACATTAATGAGTATAGGAATTTTAATTAATATCTCGAAATCTTGTCATGATATGTTATAATGTGAATTAGGAGTGGTGAGAAATGAAAATAATTGTAAGTGCAGGGGGAACAGGTGGACATTTGTATCCTGCTTTAGCCCTTGTTGAGTATATCAAAACACAAGATGCCAATGCTAAATTTTTATTTGTTGGAACAACTGATCGTTTAGAATCACAAATTGTTCCTGAACTAGGATATCAGTATCGTGGATTGGCAGTTAAAGGATTAGTTGGTAATCCTTTACAAAAGTTAAAAAATGCTTTCATTTTTATGAAATCATTAAAAGAATCAAAACAAATCTTGAAAGAATTTCAGCCAGATATTGTGATTGGTTTTGGAGGTTATCCAAGTGCTTCTATTGTTATGGCTGCTTCTCGATTGAAAATCCCTACAATGATTCATGAACAGAATTCTATTATTGGTTTAACAAATAAAGTTTTAATAAAAAGAGTGAATAAGATTGTATGTTGTTATCAAAAAGCGTATAATGAATTTCCAAGCAATAAGACTGTTTTATTAGGAAATCCACGTGCTAGCGTGGTGACAAATCAGGAACTTAAAGATATTCATGATCTTTATCACATTCCTGCCAAACGTCAGACAGTTGTTATTGTGATGGGAAGTCTAGGTTCATCATCAGTGAATCGTGTGATGAAAGAAGCATTGCGACAGATGCAATATGATGATTATGATGTTATTTATGTTACAGGTAAAAAATATTATGATGAAATGAAAGAGGAATTAAGTGATTTAAATGACTCGATTCACTTGGTCAATTATATTGATGATATGCCTAGTTTGATTTCAAGCTGTGATATTATTGTTTCACGTGCTGGAGCGACAACACTTGCTGAAATTACAGCTTTAGGGGCAGCTTCTTTAATTATTCCTAGTCCTTATGTTGTAGCGAATCATCAGGAATATAATGCTCGAGAACTTGTGAATGCAAAAGCAGCGCGAATGATCTTGGAAAAAGATTTAACAGCGGATCGATTTGTTAGTGAAATTAGATATTTATTAAAAAATCAATCAGTATTAAATTCGTTAAAGGCTCATGCATGTCAATTAGGAAAACCACATGCTTGTCAAGATATTTATCAGGAGATTTTAAAGACATTAGAAAGGAAATAAGCATGGATTTTGAAAATATATTTTATGATTTAGTAGATTTGCAGTTAGGTGAGATTTTAGAAAATGAACCTTTATATAAACATACAACATTTAAAGTAGGAGGACCTGCCAGATTATTTGTTTATATTCAGGATGTTGAAGCTTTAAAAAGAGGGATTCAATATTGTCGTCAGCATCAAATTAAGCATATGGTGATTGGTAGAGGATCTGATCTTTTGTTTTCAGATAAAGAATATGAAGGTGTTATTTTTTCATTAAAGAATTTAGATAAAGTTCATTTCAATGGTGTTGAAATTCGTGCTCAGGCAGGTGTGAGCATGATTTATTTAGCGTATGAAGCTGCCAAAGTAGGGCTATCAGGCTTTGAATTTATGGGAGGTATTCCTGGAACTATTGGTGGTGGCGTGTATATGAATGCCGGTGCATATAAATATTGTGTTAGTGATGTTTTTACTTCTGCAATTATTTTAAATGATAAGGGCGAACTTGTGACTTTAAATCGAGAACAGATGGAGTTTGATTATCGTACGTCTATTTTGCAAAAACATAAAGATTGGATTTTAATTGAAGCAACATTTACAATGACTTCACGTGATCCTAAAGATATTATGCATGTTCTTGATAAGCGTAAAGAAAAACGTATGGCAACACAGCCATGGAATTTTGCAAGTGCAGGAAGTATTTTTAGAAATCCAGAACAAAAACCAGCATGGCAATATATTGATGAATGTGAACTGAGAGGTTATGAAATTGGAGGTGCTCAGGTTTCACCTAAACATTCTAATTTTATTGTGAATAATGGATATGCAAGTGCTAAGGATATTTTAGATTTAATTTTACTTGTAGAAAAGAGTGTATTTAATCGTTTTGGTGTGGAATTAGAAAAAGAGGTTATATTGATTAATTGGGAGTAGGTGATATGTATGTCCCAGCAACAATATTATTATAATGAACATGATGAAAATCAAGTGTTACGACTGAGGAAAGATAAACGTAAACGTAAATTAAAGCGTAAGATTAAAGTGGTGTTGATTCTTTTTGTAATGCTGCTGATTGCTGGCTATTTTGTAAGTGATATATCTCGTGTACATGATATTAATATAACAGGGTTACAGGAAGTTTCCAAGGACGATATTGAAAAATCAATTTCGGTTCATGAAGGAGATATCGTTTTGTTTGTCAATACTGGAAAAATAGAGGATGAGATAGCTAAAATGCCCTTCATTAAAAAGGTGAAGGTGACAAAATCGTTGCTAGGTTCTGTTCAAATAGAAGTAGAAGAAGCTCAGAAAGTCGCATACTGTGTCATTGATAAAAAAACATATGTTATTGATGAATTGGGAAATGTCAGTGAAACAGATGATAAAGATTTGATTGCATCATTGCAATCTACACCACAAATAACAAAGTTTAAAGATTTACAATTATTAAAAGAATTTGCAAAGGAATATGTGAATATTCCAGAAATTATAAAAAGTCAAACGAGTGATATTATATATGATCCTCAAAAAGCTGATGAAACACGTTTGAAATTCATTATGGATGATGGTAAGATTTTATATCTGCGTATTGAAGACATGGTTGAACAATTAAATAAATTCGATTATGAAGCAAATAAAGAAGTTTATAAAGATAAATGTGTTTTTAGTTTTGAGGGAAACTATGTTTATATGAAAGATTGTGAATAATGCATCTGTTGGTGCATTATTTTTTTTGATTTGTAGTTCTCTTTTTCGTCATTTATATATTTTCTTATGAAAAAAATTATGGTACAATAATAAAGAAGTATTTTTTGAAGGAGAATCGTATATGAAGAATATCTATGCTGTATTAGATATAGGAAGTGCAACGGTAAAAATGCTTGTTGGTGAGGTTGTAAGTGCGAATATAAATGTACTTTTTGCCAAGAAAATCACAAGCCATGGAATTCGTAAAGGACAAATTGAAAATATGCCTGTTGTTGTGAGTGAAATCAAACAATTGGTTGACGAAGCTTCAAAGGCTTTAGGGGCAACTATTTCAAAAGTCGCTTTATGTATACCGTCTTTCCATGCCTGTATTTATCAAAGTGATGGAATCACAAAAGTCAATTCTCCTTTGGATCAGATTACAAGTGAGGACATTGTACGTGCATTAAAACTTTCTAAACGTTTTACGTTAAAAGAGGATGAAGAAGTTATTTCAGTCATTCCAGCAATGTTTTATTTGGATACGAAATCAATGAAAGATATTCCTATTGGTGAAAAATCAGCATCATTAAAAGTAGAATCGTTAGTGATAACGACAAAGAAGAAATTGCTTTATAGTTATATTAATGCTGTTGAAAAAGCCGGAGTGGAAGTTTTAGATATTACAATTAATGCTTATGCGTGTGCTAAAGAGGCATTTGATGCTGTTTATCTTCAAGAAGGTGCTATTTTGATTGATATTGGATATCGTAGCTCAACTGTTGCTTTTTTTGAGGATGGTTATTTAAAATATATTGCTCAAGCCCATGTTGGTGGTTATGATTTGACACGAAAGATTGCGACATCATGGCAAATTCCAATGGATAAGGCTGAGTTATATAAGGTCAAATATGGTACATGTGATCTTCATATTGGTGATGAAGATGTCATCCATACGACAAGTCAAAATGATATAGAAAAACACTTTACTCAAAAGGATCTGGCTCAGGTCTTAACTGATGGTGTTCAGGAAATTATGGAAATCATTAAAACAAAAATCGAAGTGATTAATGATGGAAGAAGTTATGAAACTGTTATCGTTGGTGGCGGTGGAGAGTTGCCTGCTATTGATGAAGTGGCAACTCAAGTGTTGAATAGTGCTGTAAGAACATATCGTCCTGATACGATAGGAGCACGAGATATGTCATTTGTTTCTTGTCTTGGTATGATGTATTATTTAAATGACCGTTTAAAGATTTTTGGTCAAATGGATTCATCTCTTGTTTTACCAGATATTTCTAATACAATGAGTATTAGATTTAAAGGTCTGACAAAGACAAAAACTGCTTATAATTCGGATACAAAGAAAAAAGGAAAATTGACAAAAGTCATTGAAAATTTATTTAGTGAAGAAGATTAATATAAAAGTGAGGATAGAAATATGGATGGGAATTTAGATTTTGTTCAAGTTGCAAAAATTAAAGTCATTGGTGTTGGTGGTGGAGGCTGCAATGCTGTAGCAAGAATGGCTAAAGATGGTGTCAAAGGTGTTGATTTTTATGTTGCCAATACTGATGCACAGATTTTAAAAGGAATTGATATTGAAAACAAAATTGTTTTAGGTAAAGAATTGACACATGGTTTAGGAGCAGGTGGTAATCCAGAAGTTGGACGTAAAGCTGCTTTAGAAACTGAAGAAGAAATCAAGTCAGCTTTATCAGGTGCCAATATGGTTTTCATTGCTGCTGGTATGGGTGGTGGAACTGGAACTGGAGCCGCACCTGTGGTTGCAAAAATTTCACGTGAATTGGGTGCATTAACAGTTGGTGTTGTCACATCACCTTTCACATTTGAGGGACCTAAAGTTTTAAGACAGGCTAAAAGTGGTTTGGCTGAATTAAGAGAAAATGTGGATTCTATTATTGTTGTTTCTAATGATCGTTTATTAGAAGCTATTGGTCGTAAACCAATGGGTGAAGCATTTAGAGAAGCAGACAATGTATTAAGACAAGGGGTACAGACAATTACTGATTTGATTGCTATTCCAGCATTTATTAATCTTGACTTTGCTGATGTTTCATCAGTTATGAAAGATAGAGGTTCTGCTCTTATTGGTATTGGTATGAGTGATGGTGAAAATAAAGCAGAAGAAGCTGCTATGCGTGCTATTTCATCACCATTATTAGATGTGTCTATTGCAGGTGCAAAAGATGCAATTGTTAATGTTACTGGTGGAACAAATATTACTTTATATGATGCAAATACGGCTCTTGCAACAATTAGAGAAGCGGTAGGTAATGATGTCAATACTGTTTTAGGTGTTGCTATTAATGAACAATTAGATGATCAAGTTATTGTAACTGTTATTGCGACTGGATTTGAAGATGAAGAAGAACCTGCACCAGTTAAACAGACATCTTCATTTGAATCTGTTGTAAAACCATCAATGTATGATGATGACGATGACGACGATGATGTGCCAGCTTTTTTAAGAAATCGTAAATTATAAGCTAACAATTTGTTAGCTTTTCTTTATATGGAGGTACAAGATGAAAAAAATAGGTTTTATTGGTTTTGGAAATATGGCGAGTGCTATTGCTTTGGGAATAATTGATGCAAAATTTTTGGATGTAAATGAAATAATAGCGTATGATATTGATGAGAATAAAGCTGAAAAAATGCGTTCTTATCATATTGATGTGGCACATGACATTGATGAATTGATTGCATGTAGCGAATTCATATTTGTTGGGGTAAAACCTCAAGTTGTTGAGTCTGTATTAGACCCATATATTCAAAAGTTAGAAAATAAAGCGATCATTTCTATTGCATTGGGATATGATTTTGATAAATATCAGACATTTTTAGATGATTCTACACGTCATATTTTTGTTATGCCAAACACACCTGTTCGTGTTTTGCAGGGAATGTCATTAATTGAAGAGAAACATTCATTAAAAGATCAAGAGTTTGAATTTGTTAAAAATATGTTCAGTGCCATTGGGCAGGTAGAGGTTGTATCATCACATTTAATGTCAACAGCTGGAACATTGAGTGGATGTGGGCCAGCGTTTGTCTATATGATAATAGAAGCATTGGCAGATGGTGCTGTGAAAGAAGGTGTTCCAAGAGAAATGGCTTATACATTGGCATCTCAGACATTAATGGGTGCTGCTAAAATGCAATTGGAAACACATTTACACCCTGGAGTTTTAAAAGATCAAGTATGTTCACCTGGTGGTTCAACGATTTGTGGTGTTGAAGCATTAGAAGATGGGAAATTGCGAGCTACTTTAATATCAGCAATTTCTGCAGCAGTACATTATCAAGAAAAGAAATAGTCATAGTTGTTATTATGATTGAAATAAGAAGCTCATTCCGATTAGGAGTGGCTTTTTTTTGTAGAAAAATAGCTAAAATACCATCAAAAAACAAAAAAAGGTGAAATGAAAAACTAAATTCCACTTTGTATATTTAAATTCAACTCTTCTTGTGGGAGTTGAATTTCAAATTGCAAAGTGATTTTTTGTATTATAAAAATCACCTTCAGATAT
>NZ_NFLY01000040.1:0-24579 GCF_002161155.1 Massilimicrobiota sp. An105 | reverse complement strand
GCATACATGGCTTTAAGATAGGGAACCTGTTCTTCAGTAAGAAGACCAAAACTACGAATAGTGCGGTGCTTGATTTTATCACCATCACGATAAGACTCAACAAGAGAGCAGAAATAAGTGCCTTTTTTGCCTCTATTATTTTGAACAACCTTCACAAACATAAAACCACTCCTTTTCTATACTACAATTATACCATTAAATCATTGAGATTTTACTAAATATGATATATCACTTCTATAATTACTTATGAATCTTAATAAACAAAAAAAGAAATCTGAATATGTCAGATTTCTAATTTAAATTTGTCGTTAAATTGACGACATTGAGCAGAATTTACTGCTTCTTTTCTATTTCAATAACATAAGGTGCTTTCTTTTTATTTAACATTTGAAAGCACGAAACATGAAACTGATGAGAATCTAACTGTGATACATATTCATGAATCCATAAACTTTCCTGATATCCTTCTTCATGACCAGGATAAACAACAATAAAAAGAGCTTTTTTCATCATTTCAATAGCTTGACAGACAGCCTTTTGAGTAGACGGCAATGTTGTTGTAATATGATGAGAAGCCTGTGGTAAATAGCCAAGATTAAATATTCCTATATCAAATGATGAAAAATACTGTTTCATATTTTCATGACTATCTAAAATCAGTTGTACATGTTGTCTATCTCCTAAACGTTTTTTTGTATTTTCCAATGCTTCAGACTGTATATCAAAAGCATAGACCTTTGAACACTGTTCAGCCAAAAAAAGTGTATCATGGCCATTTCCCATAGTAAAATCAACACCCACCTGAAAAGAATACGTTGATATTCTTTGATGAACATATTCAACCATCGTTAACATACTATGATCACCCTTTCTTATACATAGACCACTGACATTGATAATCTTTATAGATCACAACAAGATAATGATCTTGAATTTCTTCTACAACTGCATATCTAAATAACAGTTCAGAATCAAGTTGATATTTTTGTGAAAGTTCTCTTAAAACCTGTTTTTTTGATTGTGGAGTTAAAGTAGGCTGATACCATTTTTTAGGTTTCACTTTAAACTGCAATAAATAATCCATAATCAATAAATCATGATACTTCTCAGGTAAGTAGGAATCCAAATAAAGATAAAGTTCATCTAACTGATAACCAATTTTTTTATACTGTTTTTCATGATAAAAACATGAAAGATTATAAAAGAACGCAAATGGCGAAGAAACGTCATCCATCACTGCATTCATCGTATGTACAAAACGCCCACTATTCCAATATTTCTCTAACATATCTTCAGCCATATGAATCTTTTCCATATCATCATGAGATAACCATTTGTTTTCCAGCATTTCATAAGGAGGCTCTTTTTGATAGACATACCCATAATCTTTAGCATCATTACGTAATGATGTTCCTCTTAATAGTTTTAAAAAGCCCAATTGTAATTCTTTTGCACGAAAGGCAAAAACATCATCAAATGATTGAGCAAATCTTTCATATGTTTCATATGGTAAACCAGCAATGAGATCTAAATGCAAATCACATTGACCATCTTGCATTAACATAGTGATCACTTCACTCAAACGTTTAAAATTCTGAATTCTTTTGACTGCGCGATTTGTCGGTTCGTAAGTCGATTGTATGCCTATTTCAAATCTCAATAATCCCTTTGGTGCTTTTTCTCTAATAAAATCAATAATTTTTTGATTAAGGACATCAGCATTAATTTCAAATTGAAATTGCTGTCCTTCTTGATAATGTTTAAAAATATAATCTAAAATCATAATAGCATGATTTGCATCAGCATTAAAACTACGATCTAAAAATTTAATTGTTTTGGCTGAACTATGACAAATCAAATTGAGTTGTCTTTTGAGATAGTCTTCACTAAAAAATCTAAGTCCCTGTTCTAATGAAGATAAACAATATTGACATTGAAATGGACACCCTCGACTTGTTTCAAAATATAAGATACGTTTACTCATATCTTTTTGATCTTGTGGTAAACAATACGGCGAATCTAAGGATTCTACATATTTTAAATCTGCAACAGCTACTGTTGATGAGATATGCCCACGATAACTGACACCTGGTAAACATACATCCTGTTTCTTTTCTAAAGCTTCTAATAATTGAGGGAATATTTCTTCCCCTTCACCACTTAAAATGTAATCTACTGGTATATGCTCTAAAAAGTACTGTGGTTCATAAGTGACCTCAGGTCCCCCTAAAGCAAGAATAATATCAGGTTGTCTTTGACGTAACATATGGCATAGCTTATCAATATATTCAATATTCCATATATAACAAGAAAACGCAATCATATCTAAATGCATTGATAATAAATCATCAACAATATGTTCAAGTGAATCCTTAATTGTATATTCTTTAAAATCAACATCAAAGCGATGATAAGAAGCTACATAAAGCAAACGCAATGATAATGACGTATGAATATATTTTGAATTGAGAGTTGTTATTAATGTTTTCATGATTTTCTCCTAAAAAATAATCTAGGGATAACCCTAGATTATTGACCTTTCTTAATATCAGGGATAACCCCTTTATTTAAGCAATATTCTTCTAATGTCCAACCATTATTAAAGATTTCTTTTGCTGCTTCTTTTCCAACATATCTAAAATGCCATGGTTCATTAGCAATACCTGTAATACCAGCTTTATCTTCTTCATATCTTAAAATAAAACCATATTTATAAGAATTTGCTACACACCATTTATAATCAGGTTTATAACCAAAACGACTATTTTCAATACCATTTAATTTATCATCAATAACAGCCTGACATGTTAAATCAACACCTAATCCTGTCTGATGTTCACTTCCTCCTGGTTCAGCAACTAAACTTGCTGCAGTCACAGGATCATATTTATTGAAGTAATCATCATATGTTGCCTTTTGATCTGCATATGAACGATAAGCACTATTCACAACCAAATCATAACCTTCTTTTTTAGCTGCATCAAACATTTCTACTAAAGCGTTAGCAGCTTCTTTTCTCAATCTTGGATCGTCACAATCAGATGCCACCTTCACCTTATCAGGATCTGGATTCACTAAATCAGATGGTTCATAATTAGCTGGTAAATAGAATCCTTTTTTCACTAATGTTAAAACATCATCTGGATTTTGAATTGTATAAGGTTGATCAACTTCATTTTCAGAAATAATAAACGGATATGTTGTAATCAATACAGCATAATTATAATTTTTATTTTCTTCATATGATTCCATGTATTGATCAATATCTTCAAAAACAAATCCTTTGACTTGCATAAATGGTTCAATTTGGGCATAAGTATATTGTTTATCTACCAAATGTTTAACTTCATTCACACCTGCGGTTTTTAAAACTTCCCAAATCTGATCATTTGAATAATTAAGCGTTGTTAATTTAGGAACATAATTATCAAAAATATTATCTATAGTTGAAATAACTTCTTTCACTTGCATATCCTTATGTAAGGATAGATATTTTTCATATTCATCATAATATTGAACTTTTTGACTTTGGCTCAACCATTGTGAAATATGTTCCAATTTATCATATGATAAGATTTCATCAACTTCATTATTTTCTAACGCAAGTATTTCACTTTGTTGTGAAAAAGAATAACCTTTAAAAGCCAATTGAATACGACTAAAATTAAACCATACAATAACTCCAATCACAATTGCAACAACAATACCGATAATAGCAATTCTATCCCAACGTATTCTTGGATGCCTTGATGGAGAATACGAACTATAATATGTATATCTTTTACCTCTATTAAATCTCATAATCTACCTCTTTTCTACGTCTTATAGTTTAACATATTCATCGCTATAATTCTACATTTTCAGCGAATTTCACATGATTAAAAAAATGACATGATATAATATTATTGCATTCTGTTCATAATTATGTTATTTTATTTGTTGTATATAAAGGAGGTTTCTCTATGCATTTTGTGATTTGTATGTTTATTGCATTTATCTGCCTCATTACAGCTGTATTATTTGCAGAAGTTTTTCCTAAATGGTTTAAAGCTGTTCTTGCCTTACTAGGAAGTGCGACTGCCGGATATGCAATTGCAATATTTATTAGAAAAATAGCCATGTGGACAAAAGCGTTCAGTAAACCTGAACTTTTACCTACTGCAGGTATCTGTGCAGCAATTATGCTTATTATTGTCATCATTGTGGTCTTTATTCTTAACAAGAAAAAAACAAAAACAGCATAAAAAAAACAATCTTTATTATAGAGATTGTTTTTTTATAATCTTTATAGAAACTTAACATAAATTTCATCTTGAACCTTTTTAAATCATATATAATAAACATATAAGGAAGTGAAATTTATGGAGTATGCATATAAGGAATATTATCTAGGCGCATTAACAATGTCAGTGATTGCCTGTATCGGTTCATTATTGAGCGTAGTCAACCTGATTCCTTTATTGATTACTTATCAGTTAATCCAAAAAGCCTGTCACCGTGGACTTCCACATTCTTCGTATAAAATTCTATCCACAATCTTTCAGACAGCTATCATGTTAACATTGTTAATCACAGTTTTATATTTGAGTTTTCAGTGGTGATCGTCAGATGACCACTTTATTTTTTGGGTATATAAACACTGACACTTCCATCTTGAACAGTAAACAGACCATACCCTTTGTCATCAATAGTGACAGTTTCATTGACATTTTCTAAATAGTCATAAAATATCTGATTTTGATATTGCTGTCCTACATACATGTACAGTTGTCCACCATTTTGATTGGTCATAATACAAGCCAATCCATAAGCTTCTCGTGTCCATCCTATGATATGACGATCATAAAAATAATCATTTTGTTGACCATAGGCATAATATTGACGTAAATATAAAAGACGATCTATAACCTGATTTTGTCCTGATAAAGAAGGTTTTTCAATTCCATAATAATCACCATAAAAGATACAAGGATAACCATCCTTTCTTAGCAAAATCAAGGCATAGGCCAGTGGTTTAAACCAATCCAAAACCCATGATTGCAGACCTTGCAGGGGTTGTGTATCATGATTATCAACAAATGTGACAGCATTCATACAGGCTTTTTGAACCAATGTGTTATTAAAAATTTGGGACATATCATATTGTCCAAAGCTACGTGAAGCTTCATAAAAATGATAATGCAAAGGAACATCAAATAATGATAATGAATAATTCACTTCACTGAGATATTGAAGTAATTTTTGTACATCACCATGCCAATATTCTCCCACTGTAAATAATTCTTGGTGTGTATACTGTCGCATATGATAAAGCCAATCCTGATAAAATGATGCATTAATATGTTTAACTGCATCTAATCTAAAACCATCTATATGTGTTGTATCTAAGTACCATTCTCCCCATCTTTTAAGTTCACTTACAACACGATGATTTGAAAAATCTAAATCTGCTCCCATTAAATAATCATAATTCCCATTTTCATTATCAACCTGTGAGTCCCATGTTTTATCCTGAAACAAAAAAGTAGCATGACGTTTTGTTTTGGCATCATAATCTATGCCATCAAAACAACTCCAATCCCATGTAAAATCACTATATTTTTGATGACGATTGGGAAAAGTAAAAAGAGTCGGAACTTGAATCCATTCATTTTGTTTTTCAATATCATAGGTATCATGTTGATTGACTTCACTCGCTTTCACATCTTCATAGCCATCAGCACCCATTTTATGATTCAATACAATATCCCCATAAACCTGTATGCCGACTTGTTGCAGGGCCTGGATTGCTTGTAAATATTCATCTTTGGTTCCATATTTTGTTGGGACAGTTCCTTTTTGATAAAATTCACCCAAATCATATAAATCATATACCCCATAACCAACATCCTGAGTTCCACCAATACCTTTAAAAGCTGGTGGTAACCACAACGCTGTCACTCCTATATCAAAAAGATGCTGTGCATCAGCCTTAACTTTTTGATACAAATGAGGATCTGAAGGTAAATACCACTCAAAATATTGCATTAAAACGCCTTGTTTCATTCAGTTCATCTCCTTATAAAAAAGTATAAAGAAAAAAGTCAAAGACTGCAATAAACAATCTTGACTTTTTGTTACTTCATTAATTGATTGATAACGTCCATCATCTCTTCTATTTTTTGATCAGCATCTTGACTGCCAATAGCATCATGAACACAATGCTGCATGTGAGCTCCAATAATTTCTTTATTAGCACGTTTTAAAATAGCCTGAGTTGCCATGATTTGATTAGATATATCAATACAATAACGATCATCTTCAATCATTTTCATGATGCCATCAATCTGTCCTCGAGCTGTTTTTAATAAACGCATAACATGTTTTTGATCAGCCTGCATTATTTAAATCCTTTAACACTATAACCAGCGTCTTCAACTGCTTTGATTAAGATACTTTCATCAACATCATGAGATAATTTTAAATAAGCACAGTTATTTTTTAAATCTACTGTTGCTTCTACACCTTCAATACTATTTAAAGCTTTATCTACATGCTTTTGACAATTTGGACACATCATACCTTCAATATTCATTGTTTTTTCCATTTTCTTTTCCTCCTGTCTGATTATTGTATTTTGATGTTTAGGTTTAAAAAATCTCAGTCTTAGGGCATTGCTGACAACAAAGATCGAACTCAAACTCATTGCCGCACCACCAAACATAGGATCTAACAGCCATCCAAAGACTGGATAGAACACACCTGCTGCAATTGGAATTCCAATCACATTGTAGAAAAATGCCCAAAACAGATTTTCTTTAATATTTTTTAACACTGCATGACTCAGTTCAATCGCATTCACAACATCCTGTAAATCATTTTTCATCAAAACAATGTCTGCTGAATCCATGGCTATATCAGTTCCCGACGTCATCGCTATACCAATATCGGCACGCATAAGCGCTGGAGCATCATTAATTCCGTCTCCTACCATGATAACACGTTCACCTTTTGCTTGTAAATCTCTGATATGTTTTTCTTTATCCTGTGGTAAAACTTCAGCAATGACCTGGATTCCCAGTTCATCACCAATCGCTTGAGCAGTTAATTGATTATCTCCTGTCAACATATAAATAGTTAATCCCATATCTTTTAATTGATTAATAGCGTTTTGACTTGTTTCCTTTAACACATCACTGACAACAATTAAACCAATCATTTGTCCATTATAAGCATAGAATAATGGCGTTTTTCCTTGGCTTGCTAAAAGTTGCGCTTTGGCTTGTACAGGTGATAAATCAATATCGTGTTCCTTCATCAAACGTTGATTACCAGATAAAATCATACCTCCATCAATAGTCCCTTTTAGCCCTTTACCAGATAACATCTGGAAATTTTCAACAGTTTTTAAAGATATCCCCTGCTCTTTGACATAATCAACTACAGCTTTGGCAAGAGGATGCTGTGATGAACTTTCAATAGAAGCAGCTAAAGTTAATAACTCTTTAGTGTCTATACCAATAGGATAAATTTCAGTTACCTGTGGTTTTCCTTTTGTAATCGTTCCCGTTTTATCTAAAACAATACTTTTTGCTTTAGATAATAATTCAAGATTTTCTGCCGATTTAATCAAAATACCTAACTGTGCGCCTTTTCCTGTTCCCACCATAATGGCAGTTGGAGTTGCTAAACCTAATGCACATGGACAAGAAATAACCAATACTGCAATCGCACATGTTAAAGCAAAATGGAAAGTCTGTCCACCAAGAGTCACCCATAAAACAAATGTCACTAAAGCAATCACAATTACAACTGGTACAAAGATTCCACTAATCTGATCTGCCAGTTTTGCAATTGGGGCTTTAGATGAGCTGGCTTCTTCAACCAATTCTATGATTTGTGATAAGGTCGCTTCTTGACTTGTATGAGTCACCTCAACTTGAATATACCCTTCTACATTCATCGTTGCACCAATCACTTTATCATCGACAGATTTGTCTACGGGTAAACTTTCACCAGTAATCATAGACTCATCAATGGATGTCTGTCCTTTGATAATCACACCATCTAAAGGTATATTTTGCCCAGGTTTGACAATCATAATATCGCCAATCTGCACATCTTCAATAGCCACTTCTACTTCCTGATTATCTTTCAAAAGTGTTGCAGAAGACGGCATTAAGTGAATCAGTTTTTCAATTGCTTCCGTTGTTTTCTTTTTAGAACGAGATTCTAAATATTTTCCTAAAGAAATAAGGGTCAAAATCATGGCTGCTGACTCAAAATAAAGCTGCATCATATATTGATGAGCATCATGAAGATTGCCATGACCTAAATCATAACCCATCATAAAAATAGCATAAATACTATAAACTGCCGCAGCCGTTGAACCAATAGCTATAAGTGTGTCCATATTAGGGCTACGATGCCATAAAGACTTAAAACCTCTTTGAAAATAGCCACGATTGATATACATGACTGGCAAAGTTAAAAAGAGCTGCGTTAAAGCAAAAACCATCATATTTTCTTCACCAACAAGAATAGATGGTAAAGGTGCTCCTAGCATATGTCCCATTGAAATATAAAACAAAGGAATTAAAAAGACAAAAGAAAGAATCAATGATTTTTTCTTATGATCAACTGTTTCTTTCTGTTTCTGTGCTTGAACAGTTTCTTTTTCTAATACAGCTTTATATCCTGCATCTTCTACAGCTTTTTCAATCATTTGATCGTTGACTTTATTTTCATCATAGTCAACAACCATACAATTGCTTAAAAGATTAACATTAACATCATGAACACCATCAAGATGCCTGACAGCTTTATCTACATGAGCACTGCATGCACTGCATGTCATACCCACAATATCATATTTCTGTTTCATAAGATACCTCCCATACCCCTGTGGGGTATACTAATATTATATATGATTTTTATAAAATAGCAACCAAAATGATAAAAAATAATATTTTCAAATAAAAACGCCCTCATCATTTGGATATCCAAATAACGAAAGCATTGAAAATTATATAATAAAAAGAATGAACCACACTGTCCATTCCTCAATATAAATTATTTACATTTTCCAATAGGAATAATCATTGGCCGTTGTGTTATAGGATCTTTAATAATTTTACTATTTAAACCATAAACTTCTCGTATGATTTCTTCATTAATTATTTCTTCTGGTGTTCCATGAGCTAGTAATTTTCCATTAGATATCGCAAATATATAATCTGCGTAGCGAGCAGATAGATTAATATCATGTAATACCATGGCGATGGTTGTACCTTTTTTCTGATTTAATTCAGTTAATAAGTCTAAAATTTCGATCTGATAAGATATATCTAAAAAAGTTGTAGGTTCATCTAACAACAAAATATCTGTATCCTGTGCTAATGCTAAAGCTAGCCATACTCTCTGTCTTTGTCCACCGCTTAATTCATCTACACATCGATCAGCTAAATCAGAGATACCCATCATATCCATTGCTTCACTAACAATTTGATAATCTTCTTTGCTCATCCCTTTTAGTGGCTGACGATATGGAAATCGACCTCTTGCGACCAAATCAGCAACAGTTATTCCCTCAGGTACAATAGGTGACTGTGGCATTAATCCTAAGTTTTTTGCTAATGCTTTTGAAGGATATTTATGTATGTCTTTATTATTCAAATATACAGCACCATTTGAAGGAAGAACTAATTTGCATAATGTTTTCAATAAAGTTGATTTCCCACATCCATTTGAACCAATTATTACACTAATTTTATGCTCTGGCAACACTAGATCGACATCCTTCACAATTGTATGATTTCCATATCCTGAGGATAAATGTTCTGCATATAAACAATCTGTCATATTAGCCTCCTTTATGATTCATTCTAAATAGCATCAGTAATAAATATGGTGCTCCTAAAATACCTGTAATAATTCCTACTGGATAACGAGCTGGTAATAAATTTTGGGCAACTAAATCTCCCGCTAATACAAGAATAGCTCCCATAAGACCGGCTTGTAACATATTAGCCTGATTTCCTTTGCAGATTCTAGTAATGATAGGACCAGATAAAAAGGATACAGCTGCAATTGGACCACTGATGGAAGTTGCTACAGCAGAGAGAATAATTGCATTAACAATCAACAGTAACTTTGTTCTTTGAATATTTAAACCTAAAGTAGTCGCAAAATCTTCTCCCAACTGTAAAAGCATCAGTCTTCTACTTAAATATACTAGAGAACTTCCCATGAAAATTACTACAATTACAATTCGAACCGCTTCTTCTATTGTGACATTATTTAAACTTCCGCTTAACCACCGTAAGGCATTTGCTACATCATATTGTGCTGCACGAAGTATAATATAAGAAATCACTGCTTGTAAGAATGCCTGAAATCCTAAACCAATCAAAATCATTCTGCCATTATTTGATCCGATTCCCTGCGATAGACGATAGATCAGAAATGCTACAAGCATTCCGCCTAAGATTGCGCCAATAGAAACAGCATTTCCACTCCAATGAAGGATAAGAATACAAAATACAGCTACTGTACTAGCTCCAGATGTTACGCCTATAATATCAGGACTAGCTAATGGATTACCTAACATTTTCTGAAAGGTATTTCCTGCCATACCAAAGGCTATTCCACAAAATACGCCTGCTAACATTCTTGGAAAACGTAATGTATTAACAGTAAATGATGCTCCTGGTATATTTTCATACAATAAGGACTGAATAACAGTATTTAGAGAGTAAAAAGTATTACCAAGCATCATGGATAGTGCCATAAGTATACATAATATAATGCATAATATGATAGTAATGGTTATAATTCTTTTTCTCTGGTGATGATAAACACGTTCTATAATTTCTCTTGTCTGTTTTTTCATAAACTACGTATTTTCACCTTTCTAACAATATAAATAAAGACTGGCGCTCCAAGGATTGCGGTTATAATTCCAACTTCTAATTCTGCTGGACTTGCGATTACTCTTCCAATAATATCTGCACCTAGTAACAGTATGCTTCCTCCCAATGCAGATAATGGAAGGAGATAATGCATATTCGATCCTATTAATAATCGCATAATATGGGGAACCATTAATCCAACAAAAGCAATTGGACCAGCTAATGCTGTTGTAGCACCACATAATAGTACTCCTGCAAATGCTGCCATTGCTCTTACTTTCTTACTATTTATTCCTAAGCTTGTGGCTAATTCATCGCCTAACGCTAAAGTATTTAATGAAGATGATAAATAAAATGATAGAAGTAATCCTAAAATGAAATACGGAAGCAGTACTAAAATCATATTCCACTTAGCTCCGCCAATACTTCCTGTTTGCCAAAAACGAAAACTATCCATTACCTGTGAATTTGGTAACATGATTGTATTCACTAATGACATAAGTGCCATCGATGTTGCAGCTCCTGCTAGTGCTAACTTAATTGGAGTAGCTCCACTTTGTCCTACAGAAGCAATACCATAAACAAGTATTGCAGTTAATATAGCCCCTGTGAAACCAAGCCAGATATACTGACTTGGTGAAGAGATTGAAAAGAACGCAATTCCCACAACCACAAAGAGAGAGGCTCCTGTATTTATTCCTAAAATACTAGGATCTGCAATTGGATTTCGGGTAATTGATTGCATCAGACAACCAGATACTCCTAAAGAAGCTCCAGCTAAAATACCAAACAAAGTTCGTGGTATTCTTGCCTGAACAACACTAATAGAAAAGCTTTCTTTGTTGGTAAATAATGCATCAAATAATGTCTCCATATCTACTGATTTAGAACCATATAAAATAGACAATACAGAAACAACAATTAGACATAGAGAAAGAATCACAAACAAGAAATAAACATTCTTTTTTCTCATTCGTTTACCTTATCTGCAGCCTGTCCAATTAATGATAAATACTCATCAATTGTTGCAGAAATACCTAAAACTGTAGGAGTCGCAGAACCTGCTAATGCACTATTACTATCAATAACTACTACTGAACCACGTTTAATAGCTGGAATCTTTCCAAAGATAGCATCTTTCTGTAAAGCTTTTAGGGTTGTATCATCACCATAAGTAACTAAAATATCTACATTATTTAAAATATCTGCATTTTCTGCGGAAACTGTCAAAGAGAAAGTCGTTTCATCTTTTCCCATTTCCTTAATATTTTCAGGGAATGATAAACCTAAGTCTGTAAGATAGGAAGCTCTAGGATCACTAGTTAAATATACATAGAATGAGCTAGTATCTGCTGGATTAACCCAAAGGAAAGCTCCGCTTTTGCCTTCTATCTGAGGATATTCTTTCAATTTATTCGCAATTAATTGTTCAGTTTCTTTAACCAATGCTTCTCCTTCATCTTTCATCCCCATAGCTTCTGCATTAATCGTAACTTGCTCTCTCCAATATGTCTGCCATGCTACACGTGGATATGCAACTACAGGAGCAATTTTACTTAAGGTATCATACTCTTCTTGTGTTAATCCTGAATAAGCAGCTAGAATGATATCCGGATTACTATCCGCAATAGCTTCATAATCTAACCCATCTGTATCATCATAGACTACTGGCTCTGTTACTCCTAATTTTTTAAATGCCTCCTGTGTCCATGGTGATAACCCATCTTTCGTTAATTCACCGAAATTTCCTTTTGAAACACCAACTGGAGCAACTCCCAATGCCAATGGGACATCCTGATTTCCCCAAGCTATGGTTGCTATGCGCTCTGGCTTTTCTGTAATCGTTGTTTCTCCAAAAGCATGTTTCATTGTAATTGGAAATTGTGTAGATGCATTTGTATTTTTATTTTCATATTCATTAGTTGACGATGATGAACAAGCTGTTGTCATCAATAAGAAACCTGTAACTACTACAGCAAAAAAAATTTTTTTCATATAAACCTCCATACATAGTTAGCCTTAGCTAACTTATGAAATAAGTATATCAGAACATAACATTTATGTCAATACTATATTAATTTTGAGTTTCGGGATTTTGCAAAGCAGAAGTATCCGATTTGGTAATTTCTGTTTCAAATTGTCTTGATATTGAATGATTTTTTCAATAAAGAAAAAAAAGGTATAACCGACCTGGCCCCCTATCAGTTGCCTTGTATATATTATGACTCTATTTTTATACATTCAATTTTAATTGCTTATAAGGCTGATGTCTTCGTATTTGCAGATAGTCTTCAATTCCTCTATGACCAAATTTCAATATTCGCCGATTCCATCTTTGATCTGATATAGCCAAAAGTAGTTTTTACTTTTTAAGCTCCTGCTTCTTTCCACTATCTTTATGACTAATAATTTCTTATTGATACTTTCTGTCAATGTCCTATATGCATCATCAGCAAGCTATTGATGACAGGAAGACATACTATACAGACTCAATATGATATACGAATATGCAGATGAACTGGATGACTTGACTCAGGAAATCAATCTGAAGTTAGATAAACTGATAGAAAAAGCAGAAAAAAAGAACCATGACCCATCATCAGATCATGATTCTCCTATACAGTTTTAAAATTGTGGGAAGAACAGCCTTCCCACAATTTCTTATAATCCAAAACCCCACAACCCCGTGTTATTTTAGATTACCAAAATCAGTAATTATAATTTTAAAGATTGAGTGTATGATAACGATAACCTGTTTGAAAATCAACTAAATTTTCTAACTCTTCATGTGCTTTAAGATGCTCTAAATTTCTTATAACTAAATCAGTAAAATAAGTTCTGGCACTTTCCCATACATAACCACCTGAAGCATGTGGCGTTATCAAAACATTATCCATTTGCCAAAGCGGATGATCAGCTGGCAATGGTTCTTCTTCAACAACATCTAACCCAACCCCATAAAGATGCCCTTGATTCAATACATTGACAAGATCATCAGTAGCAATAGCACTTCCTCTTCCAACATTAATCAATACAGCATCTTTCTTCATTAACATCAGTTTTTGCTGATCAAATAAATGATAAGTCTGCGAAGATTGAGGCAACGCCAAAATAACAAAATCCCCACGTGGAAGAACATCTTCCAATTGATCTGTTGTATAAATTTCATCAAGACATGATGGACACTGAGATGGTCGACGTCTTACACCAATGTTATAACAGTCAAAAGCTTTTAAGCGTTTTGCGATTGTATATCCTAAATCTCCTAAACCAACAATCACAACTGTCTGACGATAAAGCTCTTTTCCAATAGTACTTGCCTGCCAGATTCCATTTTGCATATGCTGATTATATGTTTTAAAATTTTTATTCAAAGCTAAGATCATACCAATAGTATGTTCAGCAATAGCCACGCCATAAGTTCCAGAAGCATTGGCTAAAAGAGTGTGAGAAGACAAAATACCAGGTTTGACATATTCATCACTTCCCGCACTATTTAATAAGATCGCCTGTAAATGCTCACGATTCAAATCATATTGCAACGGTGGATTGCCAACAATCACATCACACTGGTCAATCATCTTTTGTGTCACAGTATGCCTAGTTGCATAAATAAAATGATCTTGAAAAAAATGTTGTTCTATCTTTTCAAAATTATCTTTTTGTAAAGGAGCCAACATTAAAATATTCATAATCCATCCCTTTCATTATCAATGAATTCTTTATAAATAGCTTTAATAGCTGGCTTAAAATAACAGTTACGTACGCCAATAATAATATTTAATTCACTAGAACCCTGATCAATCATTTTGATATTGATATTTTCTTTAGCCAAAGCCTTAAAAACACGAGCCGCTGTTCCTCGACTGGCTTTCATTCCTCTACCTACTACCGCAATCAACGATAAATCCGACTCTAAAATAATAGAATCAGGGTGTACACTGCGATGTAATCCCGCTAAAATATCTTGTTCTTTATCAATAAATTCTTCAGTATTGACAATCACTGTCATTGTATCAATACCCGAAGGCATATGTTCAAATGAAACATGATAATCTTCAAAAACTTGTAAAACTTTACGCCCAAATCCAATTTCAGAATTCATCATATCTTTTTCAATCATGACTGTCGCAAAGCCTTGTTTTCCCGCAATACCCGTAATCACATGTGTTGGTTTATGGCAGGTACTTTCTACAATCAAAGTTCCTGGATCTTGAGGTCTATTGGTATTTTTTATATGAATAGGAATTCCTTCCTTACGGACAGGGAAAACAGAATTTTCATGTAAGACTGAAGCTCCCATATAAGACAATTCTCTTAATTCTTTATAAGTAATTGTTTCAATAACATCAGGATTTTTCACAATACGTGGATCAGCAATCAAAAAACCTGATACATCAGTCCAGTTTTCATATAAATCAACTTTCCCATTTTTAGCCACTATAGATCCTGTTACATCTGAACCCCCTCTAGAAAAAGCTTTAATCTGACCACTATCATCATTAAGCGATCCATAAAATCCAGGTATCACTGCATAAGAAACTGATTCTAGTTTTTGAGATAAAATAGGATCTGTTTTTTTCGCATCATAACGTCCATCTTCATCAATAAAGATAACATCTTTGGCATCAATAAATTCAAACCCTAAATAAGCAGCCAAAATCTTTCCATTTAAATATTCTCCACGACTAATAATATAATCTTCACTCGTTCCATCTTCTAAAGCTTTTTGAATAGCTAGAAAATCTTCTTCAAGAGATATATCAATATGCAATCCTTCAATAATATCTAAAAAACGTTCTTTAAGCTGATCAAAATACAAATGAAACTCATTTTTTGTCTTAGCATAAAAGATTTTATATAAAAGATCTGTCACCTTGGTATCATCTTTGAATCTTTTTCCAGGTGCACTTGGCACAACAAATCGTCTCTCTTTATCACTTTTTATAATATCATAGACTTTTTGAAATTGTGTTGCATCAGCTAACGATGAACCACCAAATTTCACAATTTTACTCATGATTATCGCCTCCATTAATACTATTAGGATACATGATTCTTTCTCTTTATTCAACCTGGAAAAGAAAAAATATCTTGGTTTTTCCAAGATATTTCCTCTTATCTAAAGACAATTTCTCCTTTTTCATCATCCATCTGATCAATGATTGCCAGTGATTCTAAATGATAACCTAATTCTCTAATTGTCTTTCCACCAGTTTGATAACCTTTTTCAATGACAATACCAATACCTTCTACAGTTGCACCAGCTTGATGAATCAAATCAATTAATCCTAAAACTGCACACCCATTAGCTAGAAAGTCATCAATGATTAAGACATGATCATTTTCATTTAAATATTGTTTTGAAATCACAACATCATTTGTATTTTGATGCGTAAATGATTCTACTGTTGTATGATATAATTCATCAGAGATATTTGATGATTTTGATTTTTTCGCAAAGACAACAGGTACATTTTGAAAATGTCTTGCAGTCATAACAGCTACACCAATACCACTGGCTTCAATCGTTAAAATTTTATTAATGGGATGTTTTTGAAAAAGTGTTTGAAATTCTTTTCCCATTTCATCTAAAAATGCGACATCAATCTGATGATTTAAAAAACTATCGACTTTTAAAATATTTCCTTTTTTTACAATACCTTCTCTAATAATTTTTTCTTCTAACGCTTTCATAATTCTCCCTTTTGTTGATAAACAACTTTAAATATTTCTTTTTTTATCATTTGATATTGTTGATCATCCATGACTTTTGGATATGTCATGAATGTCAATTGAACTGAATGATCATTTTCTCTAAATGTAGGCTGTATATACTGATAAGGATTTAAAACAAATCCCATTCTTTCATAAAACTGGATACGTTTTCGAGATATTTCATCATGAGGAACTTCTACTTCTAAAAATAAGAATTTATCTTTATATAAATGACAAAATTGTTGTAGAAAGTATGTTCCTAATCCTTGACCACGCATCTTTGTTTCAATTGCAAAGTTTTCTAAATAAACACAATTTTCCAATTCCCATACAATCATTGCCCCTTGTAACTCATTTTGATCATATTTTGCATAAATGCTAAATAGATTTTGTTGAAATAACTTTTTCATCTGTTCATAGGGTCTTAACTCTTCCAATACAAAAGATTGCTGAAATAAACGATAAACATCATCAAACTGTGATATAGATATTTTCTCCATTGTTTCACCACCTTATATCCATTCTAGCATAATCCATTCAGGATACCAAGTCTGCTTGTTCAAGTTGTAATAAAAATATCTTGACATCAATGTCTTTTCCATAGCCACCTAATTTCTGTGATGAACCAATGACACGATGACATGGTATAAGCAGTGAAAATGGGCATTCACGCAAAGCACTTCCAACAGCCCTATAAGCCCGTGGATGTCCAATCTTTTCAGCAATATCACGATAGCTTCTTGTTTGACCATATGGAATGTCCATAACAGCCTGCCAAACTTTCTTTTGAAAAGCTGTTCCTTTTAAAAATATATAATGGAAATCAAAAGATTGTCTTCTTTTTTGAAAATATTCTTCAATCTGCTTGGCTATATTTTTTAAACACTCTGTATTTTCATAAATACCATTTTCTAAAAGGATCGGTCTACCACAATAAATAATCGCTTGATCTTTGCAGGCAATCATTATTTTTCCAATAGGAAATGGATACTGATAATAATAAATTGTCTTATTCATCTGGCATTTCTTTGGCATATTCTAAAGCTTTTTTCGAAAAAGTCTGAGATACCTTTTGAAGATTTTGTTTCAAATCAGAAAGTTTTTCTAATTGTAATTCCTTATGACGAACCAGACATTTTCCATTGACAAAAACAGTATCTACCTGGCTTGGATTGGCACTGTAAACCAGTGCTGAATAAGGATCATAAAGTGGATACATATTCACTGAATCTGTTTCAACAATGATAAAATCTGCTTTTTTACCCACTTCTAATGAACCAACCAGATGATCAATATGTAAGGATTTCGCACCATGAATAGTTGCTAAAGAAAGGATATCCTGTGCATGAAATGCGCCACGATCATGATTCACAGTTTTATGAACACAGGCAATCATTTTCAACATTGAAAAGAGCTCTAAAGTATTCCCACTTGATGGTCCATCTGTCCCTAAACCAACACTCACACCTTTTTCTAATAGTTCTTTTAAAGGCATAACTCCTTTTGCTGCTTTTAAATTAGAAACCAAACAATGTGCAATACCACTCTTATTTTTTTGAATTAACTTTATATCATCATTATTGATATGAATACAATGCGCTAGAATAACATTTTGATCCAATAAATCATAATGATCTAAAAATGCTGTTGGTGTCATGTGATACTCTTTTTTGAAATAATCCATCTCATAATCCAATTCACTGGCATGCAATGATAAAGGTACATTGTATTGTGTTGCCAATTGATGAGCAAACTGAAGATGTTCTAAATCATTTGTATTTGTCGCATGTGGCGCAATAAATGGAACAATCAACGGATGATTTTTCCATCGAGGTATAAACCATCGACAATAATCTAATCCCCCATAAGCTTCTTGACTATCGCAGCTAGGGAAATCAACAATCGTTTCTCCAACAAAACCTCTCATTTTCATTTCATCAGCTGCTTTTGCGACTTCATCTTCAAAATAATACATATCCATAAATGTTGTAATCCCTGATAACAACATTTCAGCCATAGCATACTTGGAGCTATGATAAACAAGATCAGCCGTCATATATTTGGATTCCAATGGAAATAAGAAGCGACGTAAGCGATCAGGACAATCATCACCTAGTCCACGAAAAGGAATCATTCCTAGATGCGTATGGATATTAATCATACCTGGTAATAAAATACCATGATGTCCATCAATGCATTGATCATATTTTTGTACACATGTTTTTCCTATTTCAATTATATTTTCATCGTCAATGAGCATTTGTCCATCTTCAATGACATCAAAATGTTCATTCATTGTTAAAATTGTTACATTTTTAATCAATGTTCTCATAACTGTCCTCCATGAGTGGTACAATTGTCTGATGATAAGTATCCAACATCCCATAATCAGTCACTTTCAGTTCTGGTGAAACAGGTAGAGATAATGTGGATAATGACATAATCACATTATCATGAACATATCCTAAATCTTCCATCGCTTTTCTGACTTGTCGTAAATCTTGAGCTAATTCTTTTAATGGCTGATCACTGACAATACCACCAATATTTAATACAGTGTTGGCTTGAATTTTTTGATTTTGAACAACCAGATATCCACCTTGTTGTTGGAGAAGCTGATGCTGTGCAATAACCATATCTTCAATACTATTACCTAAAATCATGATATTATGATGATCATGTGCCCAGCTTGTCGCAACTGCACCTTTTGTTTGTAATGTATTTTTCACCAAAGCATGTGTAATATGCCCATTTTTTTGATATCTTTCAAAAATAGTCAATAAGCAAAGTCCCGCACTTTGATAATCTACATAGCCATCTTTGACTGGTAATTTCATCTGCAGATGCTTTGTAAAAGTGGAATGTGGCTGTACTTCCATAACATGACAAAGAACTTCTTTTTTTGATGATGGTATCATAAAATCTTCATTCTTTGCTTGTCTGACATAAAGTGAATGGTAAAACTCTTGTGGAAACTGTGACTGTTGTTCTTGAATTTCTATTTGTTTTGTTTGATGATAAACACATTGTCCTTTTTTATACACACTATCAATAGAAAAAGAATATAAATCATCCAATAAGATAAAATCCGCTATTTTCCCTGGCGCTATACATCCACGATCAATCATATGCATACGTCTAGCTGGTGTATAAGTGGCACAATAAATAGCTTTTTCAATTGGCATACCTAAATCATATGCTAATTTGACTAAAAGATTCAAATGTCCCTGCTCTAACTGGTCAGCCATCACATCATCCGTCACCAATGCAAAATATTCATAAAATTGATGTTCTACCAATGTACGAATTGTATCTGCATTCATTGATTTTCTTTGAATTTCCAGAAACATGCCATTTTTTATCTTTTCAACAATGGATTCTGGTGTCTGTTGGGTATGATCTGCATCAACACCCTGATAAATATATCGTGCTAAATCAAGCCCCGTAATTTTAGGACAATGTCCTTCAATAGGTAACTGCCATCTTTTTTCATGACAGGCTTGAATAATCTGATTAATGAGTGTATCTTGTCCACCAATCAAATCTTTAAAGTTCATGACTTCACCCAAGCATAAAATACGAGGATTCTCTAAAAGCTGTTTGACATCATCTACATCTATTTTTCCTCCTGTTGTTTCCAAATGTTCATTGGTAGAAGGAACAGAAGAAGGAATTCCATAAAAAATATCCAATGTTGTGTCATTGGATATCATCGTTTCAATTCCACGTATTCCAAAAACATTCGCTATCTCATGTGGGTCAGCAACCACTGTTGTGACCCCATGAGGCAATACTGCTTTGGAAAATTCACCAGGAACTGTCATAGAACTTTCAATATGCATATGAATATCAATCAACCCAGGAATCATGTACTTACCTTGTCCATCAATCACTTCTTGACTTTCAAGTGGTTCATCATCACAAATATAATAAAATTTATCTTCTTGAATATAAACATTCTTTTTTTCAAAACTTTGTGTAAATGTATTATAAACCTGTACGTTTTTGATGAGTTGATTCATGACAATATCTCCTAACTATTTAAAATACGTGTCCATTGATCAACCCAATCCTCTAATAGTGGATTGACAAATTTGAAATCAATAACTTTAGCTCTAGCAGCTACATCACCATAAGTTTTATTAAGTGCTTCTTCTTCAGTTAATTCAACTGTTTTATTTGTAGGTGCTTCATTCAAATCAGAAACAGCATCTTTATATTGTAAATCTTTGCTTAAACGCCAATCAATATATTTATATGCTAAATCTTTATTGTCTGAATTTTTATTCACTTCAATTGTATTAAAGTTGGCATATGTTCCTGATTCAGGTACTACATATTCACAATTTTCATTATTTTTTTGAATTAAACTTACACCAAAGTCAGCAACAACAGCAACTGAAATTTCTCCAGCACTGAACATATTTGTTAAATCTGAAGATTTTGTATATGTTTTCACAATATTTGGTTTTAATTCTTCTAAAGCTTCAAATGCAGCTTTTCCATTATCAGATGTAATATCTACACCTTTATAATCACTTGCAATATGTACCATTGCTGGTCCAAAAGTTGTTGTAATTTCAGGAATAGAAATTTGACCTTTTAAACGACTATCCCATAAATCATTCCATTCTTTAATTTCAAATCCAGTTGCTTCCTTATCATAAATAATACCAATACTATTTAAAGTATAAGGAACACCATATCCATTATCATCTTTTAGCTTAGACGCTGCATCAATTAAATCTTTCGCATTTCCAATTTTACTATAATCTAATTTTTCAAATAAATCAGCTGCATATCCTTTTTGTGCTTCTGCCTGAGATAATTCAATAATATCAACATCAGAATTTGGATTATTAGCAAATTTTGTGTAACGATCTGAAGTTCCACCTTCTTCTACAACAATTTCACAATTGTTTTCTTTTTCAAATGGTTCATAAACATCTTTTTGTACAATATCAGCATTTAATCCCCATGTTGATACAACTAATTTTTGAGTATCACTCCCACTGTTGCTAGAACATCCTACTAAAACCATAGCTCCAGCCATTAAACCAACTAATAATTTTTTCACTTTTTTCTACCTTCCTTTCCTAAACTAAGACAATTTTATTTGCTGGTAAATGCATTTGAATAGTATCACCCTGTTTATAAACTGTTGCATTTCCACCATTAACAACAAGTTTACCAATAGGTGTTTCCACTTCATATTGATAACTCTTTCCAAGGAATGTTCTCACTGTAACATTTCCTGTAATCATATTATCATATTTATCAGCAGATGTTACGATTTCAATATCATCAGGACGAATTGTCCCTTTGCATGTTTCTAAATCGCCATCATTGTCCACTTTCATGATTTCACCATTTTGATTTTGATATTGGTGATCTTGAACTTTTGTTAAATCAAAGAAATTTTCAAATCCTATAAATCTTGCGACAAACTCTGTTTTTGGACGAGAGTAAATATTTTCAGGTGTATCGTATTGTTCAATAACACCATTATTCATAACTGCTACCTTATCAGAAATAGAGAAACACTCTTCTTGATCATGTGTAACAAAAATCGTTGTAATTCCTAATTTTTTCTGTAATCTTTTAATTTCAACACGCATTTGAATACGTAATTTCGCATCCAGATTACTTAATGGTTCATCTAGTAATAAAAGTTTTGGCTCAATGACAAGTGCTCTTGCTAAAGCAACACGCTGACGTTGACCCCCTGATAATTGTTTAGGTAAACGATCTGTTAATCCTTCCAAATCACAAACTTCAACAACTTCATTGATTTTAGCTTCCATTTGAGCTTTATCCATTTTTCTTAATTTTAATCCAAACGCAATATTTTCTTTAACTGTTAAATGTGGAAACAAAGCATAACTTTGGAAAACCAATCCAAAATTTCTTTTATGAACAGGAACCTTTGTCATATCTTCACCATCTAAAATGAAGTTTCCTTCCTGAGGATCAATAAATCCTGCAACCACACGTAAAGTTGTTGTTTTTCCACAACCAGAAGGTCCAAGCAAAGAGACTAATTCTCCTTTTTCAATATCTAAGTTTAACCCCTGTAAAATATAATTTTTCTGATGATATGCAACTGCAATATCTTTTAAGTTTAAAAACGCCATTCTAACTCCTCCTATTTTGCAAGTGCTGAAATTCCTAATGTTTTTTCAACAATGAACATAATCACAATCGTTGCTACCATCAATAAAACAGAAACTGCTGAAACAGTTGGATCATAATTATATTCAATATAATTCATTAATGTTGTAGGTAAAGTTGTCACTCCTGGTCCTGTTAAAAACATAGATACAGGTATATTATTAAATGAATTAATAAATGACAACATAAAAGCTGCACTGATTCCTGATGTAATATTAGGTAAAACAACTTTAAAGAAAGCCTGACCTTTTTGACATCCTAAACTTAAAGCTGCCTCTTCAATTGCAAAATCAAACTGATCCAATGAAGAACCAACAATACGAATCACATATGGTAAAACAACAAGAAAATGTCCTAATAATAAACTTTCAAAAACAGGAAAATTCAATGTTAAAACCACATATTGATATAAGGCATATCCGACAACAATTCCTGGAATGATTGTTGGGGATAAAAAGAAGCTCTTTAAAAATTTCTTTCCAATAACACTATATCTCGCTAATGCATATGCTGCAGGTACCCCTACAAGCAAAGCAAGTAGAGTTGCTAACAAAGCAATTTCTCCACTTAATGCCAATGAACTCATAAAGCTTTCTGATTCAAACACATTGACAAACCATTGTAATGAAAATCCATGTATAGGAAAAGTAATCGTACTTTCTGAGCCAAATGCTGTCACAGCAATAATGATAAGAGGTATAAACAAAAATGCAAATACCAAAATAGAAATAACCATCAATCCTTTATGTTTACGCATTAGATTTCACCTCGCTTATCCAATTTAGCTGCAATCGCATTTAATGCTTTCATAACAATTAATGTTGTAATAATCATAATGACTGCAAAAACACTGGCTGCTGTCCAGTTATTTAAACTTAATGCCTGTTGTGAAATAAAGGTTGCTAAAACAAGATTCTTTGGTCCACCTAATAACTGAGGTGTTGTATAAGCACTGAGTGATCCTGTAAAAACAAGCACACATCCAACAATAATACCTGGAATACTTAATGGTAAGACAACCTTCATAAAAGCTTTGATACGATTGGCACCTAAACTTTCTGCTGCTTCCATCATGTCATTATCAATATTTTCCATAACACCCACTAAAGTGATAATCATAAGAGGTAAAAATAAATAAATTGTCCCAATTAAAACTGAAAATTCAGTATATAACATTGTAATTGGTTCTTCTATAACCCCTATTGACATTAAAAAATTATTAATCACTCCATTTTTACCTAAAATATTAATCCATGCAAAACTTCTGACAACTGAATTCGTAAGCATTGGAAAAATAGAAATAGCCATTAAAATACCACGCCATTTCTTATCACAACGAGAAATAAAATAAGCAGTTGGTACTCCTAAAATCATACAAACAAGAGATGAAATCAAAGCAATCTTGACAGTTCTAATGAAGATTGTCATATAATATTCATCTTGAAAAAATGATAAATAATTCGTGAAACTAAAGCCACTTCCTTCAGGAAACAAAGTTGGTAAAATGATTTGAATCAATGGCATCACCAAAAATACAATCAGTAAAACCAAACAAGGCACCAAAAGAAGATAATGCATTTTTTTCTTCACTCAAGTCCCTCCTCCAATAAAAAAAAGGACAAAATAAATTTTGTCCATGGCGATTAATCATCTTTGATGATTATCGCTTTTTTGTATTGTACAATCATCTTAGGTGGTGTTCTTATGATTGATCTCTCTACTCCTGATACTCTTTTATACGATTCTGCTGTCTTATCTTCTTATATAAGAAAGAATACTAAAGAATCTTTTGGTTATATTT
>NZ_NFLY01000004.1:0-89866 GCF_002161155.1 Massilimicrobiota sp. An105 | reverse complement strand
AACATTCAAAAAGAAATTTCTACACATATCATCATTATTGAAGAAAAGCTTATTGAAAGTGATATGACTCATAATTTTTGGTTTAGCTTTAGCACAATTTTTTGACATAAACAATGACCCCCATAAATAATTATCAATGTCATTATACATTAATCAAAAAAATGATGACTTCTAAACCAGAGGATAGACTCCGAAAAAACGGCTATGTTAACCCATAGAGATGCTATGATCAAAAATGTTTTTGAATATATAAAAAACATAGTGTTGCTAATGGTGTATACTTATTACTATAAATGTTAAGGTGGTAATAACAATGAAATTGGAAGAAATAAAAAAGAATTAGATCAATTAAATATTGATGATGTTGAAGAATTGCTTCAGTATATCAAAGATAATAAACTTATTAATGACTATACTTCAATAATTTTGGAAGCACTTGAATATAAATATTCAGATTCTTTTATATGTCCGATTTGTGGTTCCTCACATGTAACTAAAAACGGACATTACAAAAATGGACTACAACGTCTTTATTGTCATGAATGTCAAAAATCCTTCTCAATTTATAAAGGAACGATTCTAGAAGGAACAAAACTTCCAATTGTGACATGGTTTAAATATTTGCTTATTATGTCTAAAGATGAGGATTTAAGAGATTGTGCTCAATATGCTGGTGTATCTTTAAAAACTAGTTTTTATATGCGACATAAAATTATGAATGCATTAGCTAATGAGATGAATACTGTAAAATTGGAAGGAATAGCAGAGATAGACGAAACAAATGCCTATATCAGCTATTCAGGAAATTTTAAGAAACAAAATACTAATAAAGAACTTCCTCGAAAATCATATCAAAGAGGAAGAAAAAGCATGAAACATAAATATGGATCATCTTATACCGACAAAATTCAAATAGCATGTGCAGTAGACAGAAAAGGAAATATCTTTTTGAAAGTAGCAAAAATAGGAACAACAACACTTGGAGAAGAAGTCAAATCAATATATGGAGAAGTTATAGAGGGAGTTAGTGATTTATGTACAGATGGTTTTTATGCATATAGAAATTTATGCAAAGAAAAAGGAATTAAACACCATGCATTTAAAAATGGGGACAAAAGAAAAAGAGGAATCTATCATATCAATCATGTCAATTATATCCATTCACAAATAGCTAAGTATACGATTAAACATAATGGGATATCATCAAAATATTTAGATGAATATTTAGCATTAATAGCATACAGAATAAAGTGTAAAAATAGTGACATCAAAACATTTTTTACAGATTTGTTTCAATGTCACTGTACTTTCAGGCGTTCACAGTACATAGGAACTGACTTTATTACTGATAACATCTCTATGGGTTAACATAGCCGAAAAAACGGAGTTAAAACAAGAAAGTATTACAAGTGGCTCAGATGGTCTATGAAATTTTCTTTTATAGAATAAGAGTTAGATAATGTTCTATTGAATTTTTCATAACAATAATCAGTATTCAGCGAATCTATATATAATATATATTTTAGAGAAGTTCTTTAATTCGTTATTTGAACTAATCTGTTTTGTTGCATGAATAATTGTTCCGATTTAACCATAGTATGTTGATATTCTGAAAAGCTTTAATATGGTAATTAATTATTGAATAGAATATTTCTTTCATGAAAATGTAATAATGTTAATTTAAAGATAATTAGGCTAGAGGTAAAATTTTTTTAATTTCTTATTATTATTGAGGACAGCGTTTATTGATGAGATAATATATATACATAACTATATGTTGAAGATTTGTGGATAATAGATATTTTTTGATTTAATTATCAGTACAAATATTCAAAACATTTTAAATTTTTAATGAATAAAAGAGGATATCAATATGGGTAAAAAAAAGAAACAAAAAAAACGCGAAAGGAACACGAAGGATAAATGCAAAATTCAAGAACTGCAGGAATCTAGAGATGGTGGACAGATTGCATTGAGAGGGTACTCTTACCAGTTTTTATATTCATGTAATTTGATTTTATCTTCTGATACTAATACAGTTTTTACGCTAGAAGGAATTGAAGATATTGATGTTATAGAATCTGTTGATGATTGTAGAGAGATTACACACATTCAGTTAAAATACTCTACTCAACGGCAGGATGCTAGTTTTATGGATAGTGTGTTGAAAAATTATCTTGAGGCATATTTGATTGACAAAAATAGATATTTCAAATTAGTATATGATTTTCAAGTTGCAGCTGGAAATTTAAGTAAGTTGTTTTCAGGAAACATTGATAAAAAATCAAGGCAATTCTGGGAAAGTAAAATTGATAATATAAAAAAAGAAACTATTTCATGGAATTGGAATGATTTTAATTTTGATGATTTTATTCAAAGGTTATCTTTCGAAAATGTTAAAAAAGAATCTATAGAAAAAAGCATTGAGAATCTGTTGATAAAAAATTTTAAGATTGAAACTGATAATATTTCTTTATTTGCCAATGGTATAAAAGTATTATGTTTTGATAAAATAGTAAATCGTGCAGAAGTGACAAATAATGAAATAATTCATCTCATAGATGAAATAAAATTTGATATAAGTAAAGGGCCTCAAAATCCAGCTCATTCTTGGATTCAAAGACTTCAGTTTGCTAAAAATGATGAATATTCTTCGGACTATTATGAAGGGAAAAAAGCCACTCCTTCAGATATAGCAAATAACATACCTGTGATACGCCCAACTATTGAAAATGAGATTATTAATTCAATTCACAAAAATACAATCACAATTATCAAAACATCAAGTGGTCAAGGTAAGACTACGCTTGCGCTAAGGGCGATATCTTTATTAGCCGAAGAATACACACCATATCAGATTATAAAATGTAATAACGATGGAGAGTTAGGAAATATTATTGAGTATTTTCGTATGCGTACACGAATAGGGGAAAAACCACTTATTTTACTTGATAATCTTGATGCTCACTTAAGCGAATGGAATTTGCTAGCTCAACTTATGCAAACAAATGTTACATATCATTATAAATTTATTGTAACTTCTCGAGAAAATGATTGGTACAATTATGGTGGAGACATTAGCTGTCTTCATCATTTGCAAATCATTAAACCAACCTTAAGTGAAAAAGAGGCAGAGGATATATATAATGTGCTTAAAAAAGAGAAAAAACTTCATGAGGGTATTACAGATTGGAAAAACGCGTGGGCAAGGATTTCGAATCGTCAACTTCTTATTGAATATGTTTATCTTTTGACTCATGGAGAGATGATTGCTGAACGTATATCTACTCAAATGAAACAAATTGGTAATGCATCAGCGGGTGGTTGCAAGCTTGAAATTTTAAGAAAAGTTTGCTTTGCTGATGTATGTGGTATTAAAATTGAGACTAAATCTCTAATAAATAATTTAATAGTTAAAACAGATATAGATATTGCTGAATTATTGAAAAGCTTAGCTGATGAGTTTCTAGTGCATATTAGTTCAGAAGGTGACTATATTGAGGGGTTGCATCCAGTACGATCACAGCATATTATTAATCGGTTGCATGAATATATTTCTCTTGATGAAACAGCTCTTTCAATTTTAAAGATTGTATCTGATTCTGATATTTCAGTATTATTTTCTCATTTTCCAGAATTCAATTTTGATAAAGAAAAATTTTATACTAATGTTGTTGATATGTGGATTTGTGAACAATGCTTTTCACGTTTTGTTAAAGCAATCCGAGGCTCCTTTTCGGGAAGTGTAATGCAGTATTTTCAAACTCATAGATCGGTGTTTGATTATGCACACAAACATGGTGCATTAATGTTTGTAGCACTAGACTTATGTCCTTTTATAAAAATTAAAGATTATGAACCTGAAGTGGACATGCTGAGAAAAATGTCTGAATTGATGCCTGATAATGGAAATGTTCAATATATGATTGAACTACGTGATTCAATTCCAGAATTTAGAACTTCAAAAACTGATATCTATTGTTTAAGTTTATCCTTGTATTCAAAAATAAAAGAAATTGATTTTAAAAACATTAAAGATTTAGAGTCATATGCAATCATTATTTATTGGCTTTATAATATCGATCCTTCAATGAATTTATCAGTACAAATATCATTAGATGATTTGTGGAATAACGTCGAAAATCATTCTCTTAAAACAGTATCATTGTTAATGTATTCGTCTTACTGTGGAAATGAAGTTAAATATAGAGATTATGTTGAGAATAATCTTTTTGAAATAATTAATTATCTCAAACATAAAACTAATTCTCATAAGATTCTATTAAGCGATGATAAAAAAATAATAAAAGTTGATTATTTGCTTAGAGCTAGTGATATTCTAAAAGGAAATAGTGAAAGTGTTAGCAGATTAACAGATATATGTCGTACACTACCTATATTTGAAAAGTATTGTGCAGATGCAATAAAGCCAGAAATCGATTTATTGAGGACCTACCAAATTCCTAATGATGCACATAAAGAAATGCCTCGAAATAATATAGTGATAACATTTCATCAAGAGTTTAATGAACTATGGTTAAGAACAATAGAAAGTAATTATGAATTTGATACAGTATATGCATGGATTGATTATTGGTTAGATGTTCGTAAATGCGCATGTGATTTGATGTTCGTGAGTTCTGCAATTTTACATAAAATATTGGGTAAAAAGAGATTTGGTGACGCTGGTAAATCTTTTGATCACTTGCATAATCGCTACAATAACATGATGATTGCACATTTGTCATATCCTAGAGAACATCGTCCTTTTGAAAAAACCTCTGAACTACCTATATTGTTCAATAAGGCAAAACAAAAGTATTTTAGTGATATCCAAAATTTTGCTAATCAATTTACTAGTTTTATCCAAAAAGAGGAAAGTGCTAAACGATTGATAATTTATAATTTAAAGGAGGCGTTAGTGGAATTGCATAATGTTCAGAGATTCTTTAATGATATTAGATTAGATAGTGAGCTTCAAAATAAACATATTGAACTATGTGCTCATGAGGAAAATTCTATCCTTGAAACTTATATGTGTTGTGAATACTATTTATCTCATGTTCCTAATGACAATTATAATAAATATCAAACCAAAAATTGGTTTTCATCGATAAAAAAAGCTGAATTAGAAAATATGAATAATACTATGGAAGAATTGATCGTATTGTACGACGCTATTTTACCTATAAGTTCATATTATGATAATACATTTTTGTGCTATCCAATATTGCTAAAAAAATTTGATCTTGCAAATGAGGAAATGATGAATACTTTCCTATATACCGTTATTCCGTTTGCAGAATCTTCGTTTGATTATTTGCTTTTATTGGTTGCAGATGATGAGGGAAAGGTTCTTCCAAATGCAATCAAGTTTCCTAAAAGGCTATTTAAATACTTAGACAATGTCATAAATTTAAGGAAAGAAGAAGAAATGGATTATTTCTCTTCTCCATATCCTTTTGAGGTTACACATCAATTGCTAAAATGCTTTGATGGTGAGTATACACTTCAAGATAAACAACATACAAATGCCAAACTTAGTTGTTTGGTTGATTTGGGTGAGGAGTTATGGATGTATTCTAAAAATCGTGAATTTCTTGTTGATAAAGAGGATAGGCAATATCTTTCTGATAATCTAACTGAGATAAAAAGACGAATTGATGAGATGATAAAAGATATGGAAACAAAAGTAAGTGAAGATATTTTATCGGATATAAAGGCAATGTGTTTAAAGGTATATAGTGGAGATTCATTTGATGATGAAACATACAATAAATTAATATCTTATGTTCAAACAGCAGTAACTTCTTGATTATGTTGTGTGCAAAGCTAAACTGTAGAAATTAACGATTTAAACATAATTACAAATTGATCTTTAAAAAATAATTTGTAACAAAAGCTAATATAATTCATATAACATAAATAATGAGAGTTCCAAAACGAATTGAAAATAATTTGGAAGATGTACTTAATTTGAGGTCATATTGAGCATATAATACAATTTATAATATTAAAAAATGATGTAATTAGTACATATTAGATAAGATTAATAATAAAATGTAATATAACATAAGAGAAAATGACTTATAGAGTCGAATTTTATTAGTAATCCAATGAAAAAAGCCTTTAAATAAAGGCTTTTTTTGATGTTTAGGCGAGGATTACTATCAAAATGCTACCAATTGACGCAATTTAATCTTTTTTTAAACGTAATTTTAATGAATAAATAATATTCTCAAGACGAATCACTAGATCATCATATGTCATGATGTCAGTAATATGTTTGTATTGACGTTTTATTAGTTCAAAATCATGTCTTTGTTGATTATTAAACTGATTACTTCTACCCAATAGCAGAATTCCTTGCGGATTTAGAGCTATAGGTTTGATATTTGGTGGTAATGAATTTTGCAATATAGAAAAAAATTCATTCTTATCAGGGTCTAGTTTATTTAAACATACCAAATATTTTTCTATTTGTTAAATTGAGCCAGATAAATTCTTGACTGGTACATAATTGTTGCGGTAAGAAGATTGTTTTGTTAAAATTTGAGTATCTGGTTTTTTGATTTCTAAAATATCAATATAACCATTGGCATCAACTAAGACAAAATCGGGTTTTTTATCATAATTATCAATACCTCTAAATTGCATTTCCCTTTTACAAAGGATATATTTTGGATAAATGAGTTGTAAAATTGAGCAAATCTTCTTTTGCCAATATACTTCGGTATGTTCTTTGTCATTTAATAATTCTTTTAATTCATCTAAAGCAGTTGTGAATTGTTCTAACTCTATTTCAATATTTTTAGAATATTCCTCCTCTTCATTTTTAATAAAAGATACTTGTTTTTTTCTAGATAAATATTTTTTGTATATATATTCATATTTATCGATTTGTGGTAAGGCTTCTTTTAAAATAGAGGAAATTCTATTTTTTGAATAATGCTCTAACTCGGTAGAGGTGGGGAATTGTCGCAACAATTCTAAATATAAATCAAAGGATATTTCGAAATTATGTTCATCTTCATTACCTACATAAAAATCAAAAGTAATAAGTTTGTCTAATTTTTTGATAATACTAATTCTATATGGTGCAACAAATAATTTTTCTTTAAAATCAATTGTACTAAGAAAATAAAAATTATTTTTAACTTCAAAAATGTCATTGTTAAGCTTTATGTATTTTTCTTCTTTTTTTCCAATTATAAAATGTAGTGATCCTTCTTTAATATTGATTAAATCTTTTTCTTGTACAAAAAATGTATTTTTAACCTTATAGCCTTTGTTATATATTTTATCTAAAATATAATCAAAACCTGATTGAGGAGTATAGACACACATTAATTCATTATCGACTATTTTAAATTCTAATTCCATATATTCTCTCCATGTTGGTAAAACTTTTTAGATGGTATTCATTTATTTGATTGACCACATTACACAGGTCGCAAATTAGAACTTTTAAAAAAACGAAAATTACTTCTCACTCTTGATAGAAATATCTAGATATTCCATTTAATTTAGGAATTGTCAAAAATATTAATTATCTATATGTGCTTAATGGTCAATCAAATTCATTTAATGATGGGCTAATATATTTATCCTTTGTAATTAATCTTCCACTCTATGTAATCATCATTGCTGATTTTTTTGGATTTAAGATCAGCTTTTTTATTTGCCCATTGTAATAAGAAATCTGAAAATAGTGGATTGTTTAAATCGAGTAGAAGTTTACCATCGTGTTCAATGATTTCGACAGGGAGACCACCTTCATCCCAGTCAAATAATGTAAAAACCAAATCTAAAGCGTCAGTCTTTTCTTTACTGCTTAGATATAAAGAATCAATTTGAAGAGCATCACTGATTTTTTCTAATAAATCTTCTTTTGGAGTTCTTTTTCCATTTTCGTATTGAGAAATTCGCGTTCTTCCGTTTTCTCCTCCGCCTAAACCGATTTTTTCGGCTAGTTCTTCTTGTTTCATACCTCTAAACAAACGAACGAAACGAATTCTTTGCCCTATATCCATGGTTTCACCTCGATTCATATAAAGGGTCAAGTTAATTATATCATGTATAATATCTAAAGAGAACAAAAAAGTTAACAAAAGTGTTGACGTTAACAAATATGTTTAATATAATATACGTGAATAAAAAAGTTTAACAACTTTGAGAAAGGAGAGATTAAGATGTCAAACAAATTGTTCATGACAGCCCAAGAAGTGGCCGATACATTGGGAATGTCAAAAGCTTACGCTTATAAGTTGATTCAAGAAATGAATCAGGAAATGGTCAAAGGAGGATATGTAGTTCTCCACGGTAAGATCAATCGATCTTTCTTGTTGAATGCCAAATTAAATAAAAAGAAAAACATCCTGGTCATTACCTTGCTTTACGAGCAAAAGATGAACTGAATGAAGAATTGATTCGTATGGATAAAGAGTTAAATCAACGCTATGAAATCCTTATCGAACAATATAAACTGTCAAGAAATATTACAGAAGAATTAAAAGAACAAGATCAAATGAGATGGGTTCAAGAGATGAATAGCATAAGAGTCATGGTAGAAGAAATGTTGATCAATGAAATCATGGCTATGTAAATCAAAACAATATCAGAAAGATTTTTATAAGAAGATAAAAGGAGAAATAATTATGACTTTATATGAAAAATTTAAAGAAAAATATCTAAGCGACAATCTTATTGATTTCTTTATCGAAAAAAGAAAGTTCATATTAGAAAATAATAAGAAAGACTATTTGGATTATCTAATTAAAGAAGGTCTGTTGGAAGAAGACATCACTAACGTAGCTAAGATGTCATTAGATTTATTTATTGCACAGGCGCAAATGATATTGATCCATGATAAGGAAATTGTTGAAACTTATTCAAAACTAAATAAGAAACAAAAATCTATGTTATTTAGTGAGATTAATAAAAAACTTCGTTGCATGGTGTTAAATGAAATAACATATGGAGCGGAACTTGAACAGTATCAACGTTGATGAATAAATGTTAATAAGCCTCTAGCCCTGAGGCTTTTTCAATTTAACAAATAAAAAATCCAATTATATGAAAAAACTATTCAATTATATGATGATAATTGATATAATTTTATTGTCGAAAGGAAAATCAATATGCAAGTCAGTTATAATAATTTATTCAAAAAATTAATTGATAAAGGTTTGAAAAAGACGGAATTTGCAAAAGAAGCTGGAATTTCTCCTGGGACTTTAGCAAAGTTGTCAAAAAATGAGACTATTTCGATGGAAAATTTATTAAAGATTTATAAGTTTTTAGGTTGCAATAGTTTTGATGAAATCATAGAAGTTATTGATTGATTTTCTTTTTTGAGCTGAGGCTCATTTCGGTATGGAATCATGATCTATCGTTTGATAGTGTTCAAGGCAAAGCTTAGATTCCAAAAAAATAAGTGAGAAGTGTAAACTAGGAGGACTTTATGAACAAAACAATATGTGAATTATTTGCCGGTGTAGGAGGATTTAGATTAGGTTTTGAAAGAGCCGATTCTGGATGGAAAACTACATGGTTTTCACAATGGGAACCAGGGGCGAGAACACAATGGGCAAATCAGTGCTATGTGCAACATTTTGGAGATTCACCAGATATAAATGGGGAATTTCATACTTGTGAAGATATTTCTACTGTAGATAAAAATGCTATTCCAGACCATACCCTTTTGGTTGGTGGATTTCCTTGCCAAGATTATTCAGTAGCTCAATCGTTATCTAGCTCAAAAGGTATCGAAGGAAAAAAAGGAGTTCTATGGTGGCAAATTAGAGATACCATCGAAGCAAAGAAACCAGCATTTTGTATTTTTGAAAATGTTGATAGATTATTAAAATCTCCAGCAAAGCAACGTGGGAGAGATTTTGGTATCATCTTAAGTTGTTTGAATACCTTAGGATATTCTGCTGAGTGGAGAGTGATAAATGCTGCTGAATATGGTGCGGCACAACGCAGAAGAAGAGTATTTATCTTTGCATATAGAAATGATACGGTTTATGCTGATTCAGTAAAAGAAATGGACGAATTATCACTGATCAATTCAGATGGATTCATGGCGAAATCTTTTCCGATTGAACAAGTAGAGAATTGTTTTGAAGGAACTTTGATGAATGATTTATTAGAAATGACAGATAAATTTTCATTTGATTTTAAATCAGCTGGATTGATGAGAAACGGAAAAATATATACAAATAATGTCGTTCCAGTAATGGAGATACCTATACTATTGGGAGATATCTTACAGTCTAATGTTGACGAAAGTTTTTATATAACAAACGAAAAAATGAGCAAATGGACTTATTTGAAAGGTGCGAAAAAAATAAATCGTGTATCAAAGACAGGGCATGAGTATGTCTTTTCAGAGGGTCCTATTGCTTTTCCGGATTCATGGGATAAACCAGGTAGAACCATGCTTACTAGCGAATCTACTTTGAATAGAAGCACACATGTCGTTTCAGATCCTGGAACAGGAAGATTGAGAACATTGACTCCAATCGAAGCAGAACGTTTGCAAGGTTTCGATGACGATTGGACTAATAGTGGAATGCCTAATAGGATGAGATTCTTTTGCATGGGGAATGCATTGGTAGTACCAATGATCACAAGAATGGCAAAAGTTTTGGATAAAATAATCGATAAAGAACAATGATCTTATGTTTTAGGCATAAGATTTTTGTGCATATAGGGAAAGAGGGTGATAGATATGAAGTTATTTGATTATGATGATACAGATATCAATAGTATTTATTCATATGCAAAAAAATTGGAAGGAATGACCTTTCATGAGGTATTGGAAGAATATGAAAAAAGTCCAATAAAAAGTTATGGAGGGAATTTATATGATGCATATGCCAATTTTGAAAATATGGTAGTAAGAGAAAAAACAGTAGAATATGGTTTTGGAGCATCTTTGAATGACAAAGCGAAAGGTCAATTGGGTAATTTTATAGAAAAATACTATTTTGGTTATGATCCAAATGGTAATCAAGAAGCGGATTTTAATAAGATAGGATTAGAATTAAAACAAACACCTATTGATAAGACGAAAAAAGGTGAATATCGAGCAGGAGAAAGACTGTCCATAACAAATATTTCTTACAATGAACCTGTAGAAGAAGATTTCTATAAAAGTCATGTATGGGAAAAAATTAAATGTATCCTTTTGATTCATTATTTGAGGGACAAGTCCATAGAACGTTTGGATTATGTCATTAAATTTGTAAATTTATTTAGTCCGCCTAAGGATGATCTTAAGATAATCATCGATGACTATAATCAGATCAATGAAAAAATCAAACAAGGAAAAGCTCATGAATTAAGCGAAGGAGATACGATGTATCTGGGAGCTTGTACGAAAGGCGCAACTGCCAAAAAAAGCATGCGACCACAATATTATGGTGATCATACTTTAGCTAAGAAAAGAAATTATTGTTTTAAAGTATCTTACATGAATTATGTTTTGAAAAATTATATCCTTCAAAACAATGTGCCGTGTGAATCAATAATAAAAGAAGACATCAAAACAAATTTCCAAGAGCATGTTGTATCTTTGATAAATAAGCACATTGGCATGACAGATAAAGAATTATGTGAAATGTATGATCGCCCTTATAACAATAACAAAGCACAATGGAATGATCTTACATTCCGAATGTTAGGAATCAAAGGTAATCATGCTGCAGAATTTCAAAAAGCAAATATCGTGGTCAAGACCATACGAATAGAAGAAAATGGAAAGAATAGAGAAAATATGTCTTTTGCACCATTTAAATTTAAAGAACTTGTACAAGAAGAATGGGAAGATTCGACAGTATTCAATTATTTTGATTTAACGCAATTCTTATTTGTAGTTTTCAAAAGAGTTAATGATGTTTATGTACTACAGAAAGCAAAATTTTGGCATATGCCTTACTATGATTTGAATGACATCGTAAAAAATGAATGGCAAAAATATAAAAATATAATCAAAAGTGGAGTGATTTTCGAAAAGGTTAAAAATGTAAATGGCGAATTAGAAATTCAGAATAATTTGCCTGGAATGAAAGAAACTGAAATCATACATATACGACCACATGCACAAAAATCCGCTTATAAATTAAATGATGGATTTATAAAAGGCAATGTTGAAAGAGATGCAGATGAATTGCCGAATGGTGAATGGATGACAAAACAAAGTTTTTGGTTGAATAAGCAATATGTATTAAAACAATTAAAGTAAGGTGTTGTAGGTGAAACATCAAAAATTAAAAACTACTCCGGAAGTTTCAAAACGTATGAAAGCATTGAGCCATAAGAAAAGCAAGGTGGAATCTTTGCTTGCAAAAGCTTTATGGCATAAAGGGTATCATTATCGATTGAATTATAAAAAACTTCCTGGGACTCCTGATATTGCCTTAACAAAATATAGAATAGCGATATTTGTTGATGGCGAATTTTGGCACGGAAAAGATTTCAAAAAAACAAAAGAAAAACTTAAAAATAATAAAGATTATTGGATTGAAAAAATTGAAGAAAATATCCAAAGAGATATTAAAAATGATAATCTACTTAGACAGATGGAGTGGATACCATTGCATTTTTGGAGTCAAGATGTTACTCAATATTTAGATTATTGTATAAATGAAATAGAAGATATAGTATATATGACCAAAAATGACTTTTGAGAAAAATATACTTTTTAGGGGGTATGTTACTTTGAATGAAAAAGACATATTGAAAAAACTTATTAGAAATGATGCGTTATTTAAAAAAGTGCATATAATATCTCAAACGTATGACATCATTCCTAATAAAAATCATCTTGGTGCTTATATTGAATATCAAGATATAATGGAACTTCGTGATGATTTTATAAATGAATTAGTTGATTCAATTGTTGATTGGATATATAGCTCAGAAAAGTTTTGTGAGTTGAAAAAAAGCGCTATGGATAGAGGAAAATCAGAAGGAGCCGCAACACAAGAAGTAGGTAGGAAAGCACGAAATAAATTTCGTGCAAATCATGATGAGGAAAAATTAATGGTACAAGGTCAACTAGGAGAATTGATATTGTTTCATTTTATACAAAAATGTATGCAGGCAATTCCTTTGTTACGAAAAATGAAAGTAACTACTTCACCCAGACATGAACGCTTTGGAGCTGATGCAATTCACTATAAGATTGAAAAAGATAAAAACATTATAATTTTAGGTGAGGCAAAAACGTATACAAGCAAATATAAATTTAACGATGCATTTTCTGATGCTTTAGACAGTATTGTTAAAACATACTATAATTATAGAAATGAATTGGACTTATATGTACATGAAGATTTTTTAGATGATGAAATGAATGCTGTTGCAGAGAAATTATTAAATAATACCTTAGAAAATGTTGAAATACAATTAGTTAGCATTGTCATATACAACGAATTAGAAAATTTACAAAAAGTTGATGAAAAAAGTATAAAACAACAAATAGAAAAAATAATAGAAAAAAAATATAGTAAGTTTGATAATAGTAAAATAAACATAGAGAAACATCCAATTCTAAATAGAATTACATATATAGTATTTCCAATCTGGGATTTAGATAAGTTGGCTTTAGAATTTCAAAAGTTATTATAAAAGAGGTGAGGAAATTGTGGATAAAGAAAAAAACTTTCTTTTATACAAATGGTTAAGGATTGAATTAATTAACATAGGAAAACGCATGGGTTTTATAAAATACGAAAAACATCCTAGCCAAAGCTTAATTTATAAAACAATTCGATTCCTGGATTTTGAAACAATGAAGAAAAAAGATTGTGATATAAATTATATAATAATGTTAATAGGATTAATGTGGGAACATATCAATCATGAAGAATATGATATTAGAAAATTAGTTGTAAAATTTTTATCTCGTATAGGATATCCAACTTCTGCAATAATTTGTGATGAGGGATTTGACAAAGAAAAAGGGATTTTTTCTTCACTAGATAGTTGGATTGATGAAGTTAGTACTACTATTAATCAATTAAATAACGAAATCTATGTTGGTGATATAAAATATTTGTTGACAGATTTTCAAAAAAGAATATGGGATAGTATGGATCAAGATAAAATATTGGGAATATCTGCACCAACATCTGCAGGAAAATCTTTTGTTATTTTATTAAAACTAGTTAATCGATTGATATATGAAAATTTTGATATAGTTTATATAGTACCTACATTGAGTTTAATGAATCAGGTGACGGAAGACTTTAACAGAGAATTAAAAAAAGTCGGAATAGATGATTACTGGATATCTAATACTTTTTCAAATGTCCATAGAAATAATAAAAAAAATATTTATATAATGACACAAGAAAAAGCAATATCTGCATTTACAGAAGTTGAAATTCCTTTTTCAAAAGATTTAGTTCTTGTTGTTGACGAAATTCAAAATATCGAGAGAATGGAGGAGAGTGATGACCAAAGATCAAAAATTTTATTTGATACTTTGTTAGAGTTTAGATATAAGAAAAATGTTAATCAGATCATTATTTCAGGTCCAAGAATAGAAAAAATAAATAATGTTGGGTTGAATCTGTTTGGTATTGATACAAAAGACCATACAACTGATGTTAGCCCGGTTATCAATTTAACATATAGTTTAAGAAAGAAAGATAGAAAGTATTATTTGAAGCAATATAGCATTTTAACAGACAATCCACTTGAGATAGAGATTGAAAATGTAGAATTTATAAAGGGGTATGGAAAAAAAGTATATTCGGAATCTTATCTAAAATATTTAAATCAATTAGTAAAAAATATTGGATTTAAATCACAAAATATTATTTTTTCTCCTACCTCGGACACTGCAAGAAAAATTGCATGTGCTATTGATATAAAAGATGATGATTACATTGTAGAAAAAGATTTAATTGACTATTATGCTTCAACGGTAAGAGAAAACTACGCATTATGTAAAACGATTTTAAATGGGGTGGCATATCATCATGGAAAATTACCTATGCATGTAAGAAGAACATTAGAAAAAGCCATAGTAGATAAAAGGATAAAAACTGTTGTTTGTACGACAACGTTGCTGCAAGGTATGAATCTTCCCGCTCAAAATATTTTTATAAGAAATCCTCATTTATATATAAGTAATGGAAGAGATTCTTCAGAATTAACAAATTATGAAATGGCGAATTTACGAGGAAGAGCTGGTAGATTGTTGAAAGATTTTATTGGAAGGACTTATGTTCTAGATGAAGATCAATTTATTCTCACTGATGGTTATAATCAATCTGAGTTATTTGATGATATAAAAAAAGAATTACCTTCGGGCTATGGAGAACGTTTTGAAGAATATCGAGAAGAGATTGAGTATATTATTTCTGAAAACAATGTTATAGACGAATCCATGTATGGTTATAGTTATTTAGTATCTTATATTAGACAGACTATTTTAAAATATGGTAAGAATGCGGCAAAAAGATTAAAAGATGTGGGAATTAATTTGTCAGAAGAGAAAATCAAAAATGTGTCTAATAAACTAAAACAGTTATCTGTCCCCAAAGAACTATGTTTCAAGAATAGATATTGGGATCCTCTTGTGTTAGATGTGATTTTTTTAAACTTTAATAAAGAAGTTCCAAATTCTCCATTTTCAAAAGGAGCTAAGTCAAAAATAGATGAAATATTAAGGTTTTTAAGGGATACTACGGAGACATCATTAATGTATAGTAAATATATTCCGATTCGTTATCAATCTGGGCCTATGAGGAGTATAATGGTTTCTTTGAGTTTAAAATGGGCGAGAGAGGAAAAATTGAGTGACATATTAAAGGATGATAGATACTCTGGAGAAGAAGGGTCTGCTAAAATAGATGAAACTATAGAACTTTTACAGAATACTATTTCTTATAGTTTACCACTATTGTTGAAACCGATATTTGATATGCAAGAAACAGAAAATAAATTGCTGAAAAACATTCAATCGGGATGTTTTCACAATGTAGTTTGCTGTATGATTGATATGGGAATTCCTAGAGAAACAGCTATATATCTTTTTGAAACCATTTTCGAAAATAAAGATTGTGTTATTAATAGCGACATCGAGATGGAAGAATTGGTTAGGGATAAAATCAAATCAAACTATGGAGATTTACCATATTGGATTCAAATACAACTTGATTTTCTAGTTTGATGTATTACTTTTTTATGTATTAGTTCAGAGATTAATATAAAAAAATGTATGAAGGTTTTCGTCTAGATATAGACTAAATAATCTAATAATTAAAAAAATATTTAAGAAAAAAGTTATGACTAAAATTAGAGTGATTATAATGAATAAGGAAAGAGGGATTTTATATGAAAAAAATAAAACGAGTAAAATATGGTAAATGTCCATTGATAGAAGTTACATATCAGTTGAATTTTCCAACTATATTGTCAATTGAGGCTGAAGTTCCTGTAAAGTATCAAAATGCAATCAGAGAATATTTTCCACAATATAGTATTCAGACAGAACAAGAAAGTGAAATTACAGTTAATGTTCAAGGAGAAGAAGTAAGTCCTGTTTTTCGTCAACGACCTACGAATAAAATACATCACTTTATTTCAGACGATGGACAATGGAGAATTACTTTAGCAAAAAATAAATTGGCTATTTCTACATTGAAATATGAACAATGGGAAGATATGAAAAAAAGATTTGAACTACCCTTACATGCTTTTACAGAAATTTATAATCAAAAATATTTTGAGCGTATTGGAATAAGATATATTGATGCTATTGATAGAGTAACCTTAAATTTAACAGATGTTGGTTGGTCAGAATTGATTAAACCACATTTATTAGGATGTTTAGGATTAAATTTAAAGGATGCATTTCACGTTAAATCGTCTACAGTTAATTCTGAAATATTAATGGAAGATGTGTCAATTAAGATTTCTTCAGGTTTAGGCACGATTAATAAAGGGGAAAAAATAGCGACAGAAGTATTTATTTTAGATTGTGATTATTTTAAGATTGGCAAAATAGAATCATCAAAAATTGATGATATTGCTCATGAATTACATTATAAATCACATGTATTCTTTAGAGAATCTATTACAGATAAATTACATGATGCAATGATACCGCAAGAAATAGAGGTATAAATATGAAGAAATATTATTTAAATAGTTCAAAAGAAATATTAAATAGAGAGTCGTATTTAGATTTATCAAACGAATCATTTTTACAAGAGGTTTATTTTATGCAACTTGATGAAGAAATAGATATATTCTCTGAACTTCCAACAGATATTTTTACAAAAAACTCACGAAAACAAATGACTGATGTTTTAAGGGCCTTTAAGTATGAATATACGCGTTATGTAAATATGAAAGAAACACGTGGTGTTTTGCCAAAATTAAGATATCATGTAGATGAAGATGGAGCATCAGTAATCCAATTAGCGTCTACATGGAACAAAGGGAATGCTTCTTTATATTTCGCTTTTGAAGAAGATGAAAATGAAAGTAGCTTTGGAATGGTATGGAATGATGATGAGAAAAAGAATTTTGAATCAAGAAGTGGAAATATTGTTTTAAATGATATAGATAATATTATTAATGAAATTTTAGAATTCATATTTAGGGTTTATTAGTTATGGATGCTATCGAAGAATCATATCCAGAAAAAATGTTACGTGGAATTTCTTCTTTTAAATTCATTGAAGGAGGAATTTTAACTGATGCTGTATTTGAGTTAGATCCTGTTAGAGATGATGGGTATTGTGAAATATCAATTACATGGTATGAAAATCAAGAGGCGTTTGATATCTTGATGTCACAAGTATCAATACGACGAGAGGAACTACAATTCAAAGCTGGTGCAGCGGAATTGGATAGGATTGAATTAACTAAAAAAATGAAAAACCATTTTCTTGAATCAAATATAAAATATGAAAGAAAGCCATCTTCTACGAATAAGTATCATGGAAATCTACTTGTAAAAAATGACTTAAGTAAACAGATGAAGCGCCTGATTAAATGTGGATTTGCAACGTTAGCTAATGAAACGATTTATCCAAATCCTAATATATAAGAATACTTTTTAATATTAATTTTTTGTGATGTTTTTTAAGTAATATAGGAAAATTTAATTTTTTATAATTATGGAGATGATGAAAACTTGGAGAGAGTCGAAGTTATTTCACTTTTTTTGAAAGATGTTACTGGGAATATTATTTGGAACTTGAAAGTCAGTTATTACAAATAAAACGTTATGTTGATTTCGATGAAATCAATTTTAGTGCATGCTCCATAGAGTTTTTAAAACTATTTCAAGCAATTTGCGGTAAATAAAATTGATGTTGTTGGAATTGATGACGATTTATATTATTTTAAGGATTTTAGTAAATTATTGAAAAAATAGAAGATTGACTAGAAATGAAACAAAATTAATGAAGAATGTACTTTATCTCAAAACTGATTAGTTTTATTTTGAAAACTAAATAGTGTGCTTAATTGATTTTATTTAATGAATTGTTATTGAAATGTATTATAAATATAATATATGCTGATACCATTTTGCTACCAACATATAATAAATCTTCTATATTTTAAATAATTGATAGACAAAATAACAATATCCACTATGAAACATTAACAAATATGTTCACTATAATCGTTTTATTTCGGAATTCGAATAGTACCGAGTGGTTTGCAAGAATCATTCAATGAATGATTCTTATATCACGTGTAAATAAATACTGATTAGTTAGTCAAAGAAGACATGTGAAGATGTTTAAAGAATAAATAAGAGTCAAAATCTGGCTTGTTATCGAGCTTTTTCGGGTATGAGCAATCTTCCGAGAAAGCTCGATTCTTTTATATGAAAACATATCTATTATAAAAAAGTCAATGGGTTTAAGGGGTCGATTATATGTCACTAGATGTGGCACTATGATAGATGTTATCTAGGGTATAAGACCAAATTTAGTAAGTGATATGGATATTATCTAATCAGCACACTCGACTGTTGTAAGCACAGGAATAGATATTAGAATTGAGATTAAATATATGGAGTTAAGAAAGATGTCTTACTCTTGATAAACCATCAAAATGTTAAATTAGAATTATTAGACACAAAATTGCCAAGTAGAAACGATATCTTTTTTGATTAAAACAGCATGAAACAATATAATCTTTGCAAGCATAAGGTGCGTCTAGTTATAATGAAATAGGAAAACTCAAACTGAGAAGGTTAATGGGAATCTACGTAGAGAATAAATCATCAGGAGAAGTAATGTAAATCACTTCTGATGTGGGTGATATAAAATATGAGTTTCCCTTAGAAAGTGCAATATGTGAATTACAAGAATTTGACGATAACGTTTTGTTTCTGTATTAAAAAAACTGATAGAAAATATTGAGGGAATACTAGAGCCATCGCCAATGGGTTTTAAGAATCTGTATAGAGATTTGTAGATGTTACTTGTTTTTTTACGAATTAGTAATGTAAAAGTGATAAATCCACAAACAAGATGTAGATATGAGAATTATTGAAACTAAGAAAGGATGTGATAAATTTGGCAGAAAAAAAATATCATTTTGAACGATTAACACCGATTGATGATATGGATTTGAATGTTTATGAAGAAGCAATAGATTATGCGTTTGATAATTCTGATATAAAGAATGTCGCTATTTCAGGTGCATATAGTGCAGGTAAAAGCAGTGTTTTAGCTTCATACAAGAAAAAACATAGTAATTTGCAGTTTTTACATATTTCTCTCGCACATTTTCAATCTCTAGATCAAGAAGATGAGACAGAAGTAAAGGAATCTGTATTAGAAGGTAAGATTCTTAATCAACTAATACATCAAATTCCATCAGAAAAGATACCGCAGACTAATTTTAGAGTGAAGAAAAAAGTAAACGAGAAAAATATTACGAAGTTGACAATTGGAATAGTTTTGTTTTTCATTCTAACGCTTTATTTTACATGTTTTGATATTTGGAAAAGCTATGTAAATACTTTGCCTAATAATTGGTTCAAATCTTTATTGGGTTTATATACGCATCAATATGCTTTGGTAGTAGGTGGGCTTTTAATGGTAGCGTTGGTTTCATTTGCTGTATATGGATTGATAAGTGTACAAAAGAACAGAAATATTTTCCGCAAACTGAATCTCCAAGGTAATGAGATTGAAGTTTTTGCGGAGAGTGAAGATTCATATTTTGACAAATACCTTAATGAAGTCTTATACTTATTTGAAAATGCAGATGCAGATGTAATTGTATTTGAAGATATGGATCGCTTTAATGCAAACAAAATTTTCGAACGACTTCGTGAAGTAAATACGCTTGCAAATATTCAACTGCAAAAAGAAAACAAAAAGGTTCTTCGCTTTTTCTATTTGTTGCGTGATGATATTTTTGTTTCCAAAGACAGAACAAAGTTTTTTGACTATATTATTCCAGTCGTACCTGTTGTTGATGGTTCCAACTCCTACGATCAGTTTATTTCTCATCTCAAAAATGGCGGAATATTTGAGAAGTTTAACGAGAATTTTTTGCAAGGTTTATCATTATACATTGATGATATGCGCCTTTTAAAGAATATCTACAATGAATTTGTGATTTATTTTAATAGATTAAATATCACAGAACTTGATTGTAATAAAATGCTTGCCATTATTGCGTACAAGAACCTGTTCCCACGCGATTTTGCTGATTTACAGCTTAATCAAGGATTTGTATATACTCTTTTCAGCAAAAAGGATGATTTTATTGAAACTGAAATCAAAGAAATAAAAATAGCAATTGATGAAAGACAGCAAAGAATTTTATCTTCTAGAAAAGAACATCTTGAGTCCATGCGAGAGTTAAACGCGGCATTTGCATACAAATATTTAAATAATTATAGGTGGACGTATCAAAATGATGATGACTTATCAGAATTTGTAATGGACTATTTAAGAGGAAATAATAAGAGTGAATATTTGGCTCGTAAACAGATACTTGATGATAAATTAAATGAAAATAGTGACAAATTACGTCAAGAAATCGTTGATTTGAAGAAAAGTATAGTTGAAATCAAAAATAAACAACTTCATCAAATCATTACACGAGATAATATTGATACAATATTTACTACAACAAGTACAAATGAAATTGGGTATGTAACGGATTTTAATGAAATAAAGAGTAGTGAATATTTTGACCTCTTAAAATATCTTATTCGCAATGGATATATCGATGAAACTTACGCAGACTATATGACCTATTTTTATGAAAATAGTCTTAGTCGTATTGATAAAACTTTTCTGCGTAGTATAACTGATAGAAAGTCTAAAGAATACACCTATCGGTTAAAGAACCCTGCGCTTGTTGTTTCCCGACTTAGATTGGTGGATTTCGACCAGGAAGAAATCCTTAATTTCGATTTGCTTACATATTTGTTGCAGACCCAATCTCATATTGAATACCTTGAACGTTTTTTTAATCAGCTTAGAGAAACAAGAAATTTCAAGTTTATAGGTGCATATTTTGATGTTACTACTGAAATGCCATTATATATTAAATACCTTAATATAAGTTGGCCAGAATTATTTAACACTGTTTTAGAAGAAAAGATTTTCTCGGAAAGTCAGATTCGCAAATATTCGATTTTTTCAATTTATTATTCTGAGGATGATACAATAAAATTGATTAATCAAGATAACTGCTTAAGTGACTATATTTCTAATACACATGATTGTCTTGCAGTAGATAATCCGAAAATTGATAGACTGATTCATTGCTTCAAGCTACTTGGAGTATGTTTCATAGGTTTTGATTATGCAAAACTAAACAAGGAATTATTTTACGCAGTTTATGAGAATTCATTATATAAGATTAATGCTGAGAATCTACGACTTATTCAGACAGAGATTTTAGGTGAAAAGAACCATGAAGATGTTGTTCATAAGAACTATACACTTCTACTTTCACACCCTGAATCTGCAATTACGAAATATGTCAATCAAAATATTAATGAGTATTTTAGTGTTGTTTTACAGATTAGCGGAGGAACTATTCTTGATGAAGAAAATGTAGTTGTTGCTGTATTAAATAACTCTGAACTCACTATTGAGAATAAACAGTCTTATATTTCTGCTCTAAGTACAACCATTACTTCTATAAAAGAGATTGCGGATAGCTCTTTGTGGTCGTCATTGCTAGATGCTGATATAGTACAGTATTCAGAGCGCAATATTATGGATTGTTTTGATGTTATAAAGCTCAGTGAAAGTGTCATTTCTTATATCAATAGATGTAATATTGATTTGGATTTTTCACAAACGGATTATGATGAAGATAACAAAGAAAAATTATTTGGTAGCGTGATTATATGTAATGATATTGATAACTTAAAGTACAGACAAATATTAGTGTCATTGAATTTTATTCATGATAAATTTGATATTACAGAGATTTCTGATGATAAAATTACTATCTTAATCGATACAGGCATTATTAGAATGACTGCTGACAACTTAAAATTTATGCGCGAAAACTATCTAAATCAAAAAGATTATTTCATTCTTGAGAACATAGAAAAGTATGTTAGTATAATGGACGATGCTCTTTTTTCACAGGAAGAATTGTTAGAGATACTTACTTGGGATATTAGCGATGAACTAAAAATCAAATTACTTGAATTTTCTGGTGATAAAATTTCGGTAATCGGAAAGAATTATTCTCCTGTTGTATGTCTATATATTCTCAACAATAATTTTTTGGAATCTGATTTACCGGATTTGTTTTCATCATTTGATCAATGGGACAATTCTATTCAAGCAAAAATATTTGATTATGCGGTGAAAAATATAGCAAGTATCATTAATAACCCGATTTCTGTTTCGAAAAGATTGAAAAATAATCTTCTTCATTCAGAAAGTGTGAATAGAGCTGAAAAGATTGATCTCTTAATAGCAATAATGCCCGACCTATGTAAGAATAGCATAAAAGAGATTCTCGTCATACTTAATTTAACGGACTATCTTAAAATATTTGAAAGTCGCAGTAGACCAAAGTTTGAAATCAATAATGAAAATAAAAAACTACTTACTGCCTTCAAAGAAGGCAATTTGATTGATGATTTTCAAGAAAATCCTGAAAAGATGGGATATTACAAAATCATAAGATCAAAATCGTTAACAAGAACATCGACTTAAAAATTATTGTAATTTGATATTTCACCAAGAAAAAAGCAATAACAATGCAAAAAAGTATTTTCTCTAGATGTATCGAATAAAGGATATTATGAAAGATTGATTTTCTAAACAAAACAAATTCTAATCAATATATAGATATATTGCTAGTTTCTACGATTATTGAAAGAGTGTTATTAATTATGGTAACAAAAACAACCTGTATTTGAAGCTACGGAAAATTTCTTCTATGTTACTTTACTGAATTTAAATTATTTGGAAATGACTAAATAAATGAATTGGATTTAAAAATATTAAAAGTTATTCATAATAATCCTAGAATTAAAGTTTCAGAAATTCTACAAAACTTGACTAATGATGGTAATTTAGTAAATGAAAATCAAATAAGAAATTTAATAAAAAGAAAGATACATGGATATATTGAAAACAAAGGATCAAAGAAAACAGTTGGATTCTTATATAAATGATACTAATATTTTCGATTTTAAGATTCTAATTTGATACTGTTAGTTTGTCAAATGAATATGTAAAGTGAAAATGTGTAATTTAAGCAGATGTTTTATACAGAAACTTAACCTGTTTAGGTTAGGAAAAGTAGAATAGTTAAGCGAGTTCGAGTAGATAGAATAATATCTGACGGATTGCAGATAACATATAAATGTAAACAAAATCTCTTTGCTGAGAATAAAGGTAAAGGGATTTTTTATTATTATAGAGAAAGTCTTACATAGCTAAAATAAGTAAATTTAATAATGTTAAGAAAAATGATACAAATGATTACAAAAAAATATATAATAGTATAAAAGAAAAGGAGGAGGCTTACTGAATGGATAATAATTCAAAAATGATTATTTATACAACAGAAGATGGTTTGGTGAAAATAGAAACAACTTTTAATGATGAAACAGTTTGGTTATCGTTAGATCAAATGTCATCATTATTTCAGAGGGATAAATCTACTATATCTAGACATATTAAAAATATTTTTGATGAAGGCGAATTAATTAAAGAATCAGTTGTTGCAAATTTTGCAACAACTGCCAGTGATGGAAAAACATATCATGTTGATTACTATAATTTAGATGTTATTATTTCTGTTGGCTATCGTGTGAAATCAAAACGAGGAGTTCAATTTAGAATATGGGCAACTAATCTTATTAAAGAATATATGAAAAAAGGTTTTGTTCTTGATGATGATCGTTTAAAAGAATTAGGCGGTGGAGGATACTTTAAAGAGTTGCTTGAAAGAATTCGAGATATTCGTGCATCTGAAAAAGTATTTTATAGACAGATACTTGAAATATATGCTACAAGTATTGATTATGATCCAACAGCTGATGTTTCTATCCAATTCTTTAAAAAAGTACAAAATAAGATTCATTATGCTATTCATGGTGAGACTGCAGCTGAAGTTATTTATCATAGAGCAGATGCTGAAAAGGAATTTATGGGTTTAACTACTTTTGCAGGTAATCAACCAACACTAAGAGAAGCAAAAATTGCAAAGAATTATCTCAATGAAAAAGAGCTAAAGGCAATGGGGCAACTTGTGTCAGGATATCTTGATTTTGCAGAAAGACAAGCACAGCGTGAACAAGTCATGACAATGGAAGACTGGGTCAAACACCTAGATAATATTCTAACAGTTACTGGAGAACAGCTATTGGCTGGTAATGGTTCGGTTTCTCATCAACAAGCCATGGAAAAAGCTGAAACAGAGTATAAAAAATATAAAGCAAGAACATTAAGTGATGTAGAAAAAGATTATTTAGCCGCCATTAAAGAATTAGAAAATTTGAAATAACTTCATCTATTACTATGTTTGAAATTTAGTTTAGTGTCAAAAAATCAATGATTTCTATTTAAAACTATCATGATAAGAATAGACATGAACTATGAATTAAAATAATCATTTTTTGTGATTGTTAATGAATTCCTTTTTTGCTTTGAAGATAAGTCTTTTATTCATTTATTTCCAAAAATAATATTTTCATCTTTGAAAAATTGTATGGTTGATTTAGTATTGAAAATTATAGATTTTATTATTTAAATAAGTATAATATTTATTAATAATGAGGTATTTAACCTCAAGACATCCTATGATGACGAGTGACGGTTCTGACTCGTCGGTAAAATAAAAAATGACCGAGAACTTGATGATGTGTGAGAGCAAAGACACATCGGTAAAATAAAAAATGGCTCAAGGATGCAAAATAGAGGAATCTATAACATCTTCTTTTAGGCTGTTGGCTTTTTGTTTGCCAACAGCCTGAATGCTATTTATTGTTTGATTTTTTAGTTTTAAAAGAATTTCATACGTCTAAGAATTTTTATGATAGCGATGACCAATAAAATGACTAAATAAATGACCAAATAAAAATGGAGTTATTGATTTATCAATTAACTTATAAAATAAATAAAGACATATTTTAGCTTTATTTTATCTAATTATAAGTATTATAATTGATTAAAGAAGATTTATATGTATTGATTTGCATGATTTCCATATGGGGGGGTCTTTTAAAATATATTTTTTTCTAATATAATGATGATGAAAAATAAGTAAGCGAGGAGCAAAGAATATGAAACAAGGTAAAGTTATACTTTTTGATATTATTGTTGGTGTTGTTGTTTGTTTAATGTGTATCAGCTTTTCAGCAAAAGATATGATTATTCAAACGGTTAATGAAGGAGCTATTGGTCAAGCAGTAGCCATTCGTATTATGGATGTCGTTGATGAAGCTTTTCCTGATACACCTATTGATACATTGGTTGATATTCAAGAGGCTCTTGGAAATTCAGAAGCTCTTGATACAATTACAGGTAAGTATATTGATGCAATGAGTGATGCTATATCAAACAATCAAGTTCCTCAATATCCTGATATTTCCAATGATTTAGTCACATTAGCAAATGAAACGATTAATACAATAGAAAATCATTTAAATATTGAAATAAGTGAATCACAGCAACAAGTCATTCTTTCACAACTTCTTGAAAAAAGTCAGGATATTGAATCATCAATTCAAACGTATACTGATTCTCTTATCAATACAAGTTATTTACCTGCTGTTCAATCAATGCTTATGAAGATGTATCAGTTTATAACATCTTGGATCTTTAGGTTTATTCTTTTGATTGTTTTGATTATGAGTGTTTATTTGATTGTTTTTTGGAAACAATCACTGAATAAAATTATGATGCATTTAGGCATACCAGTGTTCATTGTGGGAATTGTTGTTGCATGGATCATTCCAAGTATTGCTCAAAGTATTGGCTTTGAACTTACAAATCATTTCTTAGGGAGAGCAATGTATATCAATACAGGCATGATGCAGATTATAGGGATGATAGTGCTTGTTATAGGGATTGCTTTGGTATTGATATCAAAGATTATTCAACGCCAAAAACAAACAGTTTAGAATGTATATAAAATAAATATTTAAAAGTTTTATAATTTAGCTAGATGATAAATAATAGTATGGGGAATATAGATGTCTGATTAAACTATATTTGTTGAATGTGTTAATTCATAAAAGATTAAAATGATAATTTTTCACTTTTTAATATAGTATTGCATAATCAATTATTCAAACTAATATTAGATGCAAAAATATTAATATTTGTTTAGAATAAATGGTCTGATTTGGAAAGTGAATTAAAATTTATTTAAATCATAAAATCAAAAAGTAGTATTAAAGAAATTAAAAAATCTATTAATCAATGAATATGTCATTATTCTAGTTAATAGGTAGAAAGAAGGGGAAATAATTGAAAAAATTATTTATAAGGTATTAATAGCAATATTATTTATTTTTCCATTCATAACAGGTTGTTCATCACATTCTGATGATCAAGAAGAACAAAATGTTATAGAATCTGGAATTCAAACTATTTTTGAAATAGAATGTGATGAAAATTGGTTTTTTAGTAAATATGATGTGGACATGTATATTGATGATGAATATGTGGGTTTTATTAGTCATGGAGGAAATGAAACAATTGAAGAAAAATTGGAAAAAGGAAATCACAAGATAAAGTTTACGAATACTGAAGATAGTGAAGTTACTGGAGGAGTAGAAATTAAAGTTGAAAAAGAAGAAACATATAAAATGAATTTGTCTTGTCATAGTAATGAAATTTCAGTTGAAGTTCTTGAAGGAACTCTAGTAGAAGATGAAGAATCAAATGTTGATGTTCCTGAACAAGAAGATACTAAGACAGAGGATAATAAAGCAATTGATGAAAATCCAAAAGAAGAAGTTGAAAATGTGATACTTACTCCAGATAATTGCCCTGAATTAGAAGAATTACTAACATTAAAAGACGAATTTGATCCAAAAATTTCAGATTTTGCTTCTAAATACGCTGGAGATAAAATTGAATTTGATGCTAATATTGCTTCAATGTCTTATCATGAGAATTACAATACAAGATTTGATTTTTTTGATTCTTGGTGGTGATTATAGTGAAACATCAGTTTCAGGCCCTTATTTTCAATTGAGTGATGTTAATGTATTGGATTTAAATTTAGTTGGAGATAATATTCCGGATTCTTTAGCAACTGGAATGAATATTCATATTATTGCAATTGTAGATGAATATGATTCAAATTCAGGATTGTTTCAACTTGTTCCAGTTGAAACAAGAATGCGATAATGATATTAATGAGTAAAGGAAAGAGGTAAAGATTAAATGGCTGTAATATTAAAAAATTTAAGTTCAGATGAAAAAGTGGCATATCTGTATAAACCTATATTAATAGTTTTACAAGAAGCTGGAGGCAAATTAGATAGATCAGAAATAAAAAGTAGAATATCTGACTTAGATGAGCAAATTGCAGAATTTGCAGAAGTAGTAAAAACATCTAAGTCTACTGGAAATACATATAAGGAATTTAATTTCAAATTTAACTTTGCGATTAAAGAATTATCGTTTGTAGAGTATTTGAGTTATACAAAAGGAAATCCAAATATTACTTTAACAGATAAAGGTTTAAACGTAGATATAGATTCTTTAGATGTCAACAAAGAAATTATGATTCCAGCTAAAAAATTTTGGAATGAATTAAGTAAAAAGAATAAAAAGAACGAAGAAAATAAAACAATTGAAAATGATGTTGATGAATCAATGTCTGAAGATAGAATACTTAATGATTTTAAGGAAAATTTACTTCGAGCTATTGCAAATATGAGTCCTAAGAAATTTGAAGCATTTTCTAGAGCTTTATTAACTAAAATGGGAGTTGAATTTACAAATAAAGGTGTGCAAATTAGCAATGATGGTGGTATTGATGGCTACGGCTATCATAGAGATCAAGATGATTTTAGAACTACAAGGGTTGTTATACAGTGTAAGAGATACAATACTGGTCCTGTTACAGAACCAGATATTAATCAATTTTTAGGAGCAATGAATAAATTTCAAGCTGACTATGGTGTTTTTATTACAAATAGTCGTTTCACTAATAGTGCAAGAATTGCATCAAGAGAAGGGTCTCCAATTACATTGATAGATGGTAATGACTTGGTTGATCTTGTCATAAGATATCAATTGTATATTACACCTGTTACTACATATGTATTAGATGATTTCTATAATGAATAATATTGTATAGTTTATAGGAGGTTACTTTATGTCAAAGACATCATTTGAAAAAGCAATTGAAAAACAAATTAAGGAAAGTAAACAACAGGAACAAAGGCAAAAGCAGGAAAATAGAAGATTAGAAAGACAAAGAAAAAGAGAATCTGAAAAGAAAATTCAAATTCAACAACGAACTGATAATGCTTTATCAATTGTTAGGACATCGACCAGAATTGGAGATATGACTATTATGAATGAAACATATGAAATAATGCTTAAAATTCTTTTAGATAAATATACAGGTAATATTGATGAACCTATTAATGAAAATATTAGTATTTTTCCTACAAATATCCAATCAGATATTGAATTGAATTTTGAAGTTTTAAAAGATTATGGAATGATTTTTAATTGGCGTTTGTATATAAACGGACACTTTACTCTTTATTTAAGTTATGATGCTATCAATTATTTTAATAATAAGAAAAAAGCAGAAGAAAATAAGCAAAAAAATTATATACAAATTGGGAATTTGAACGCTAATGGAAGCAACGTTGTATTAGGTGACTTGTTTAATTCATCTTTATCTATTGATAATTCAATACAATCAATAGAAAACGAAATTAGAGAAAAAGGTGGAGATGATAAAGAAGAATTACTTGCATTATTTGAAGAAGTAAAAGATTATGCAGAAAATATTCAAAATTGTCGTTCTGTTACTAAAAATAGAAATTTATTAAGCAAGTTAAAAGAACATGTTTTTAAAAATAGTTGGTTTTATGCAGAAGTTGTAGCATTTTTAGGAGAAGTAGTTTTAAAAACTATGGGTTAAATATCTATTAATGATATTTATAGTAAGGTATTTTGTTATGAAAGTTGAATCTACGAAAGTAAATCTTTTTTTGAGGAAGTAAGATTATATATAGAGTATATGAGTGATTTGTGGATGAGAACGATAAATTTCTTCTATATTGCTTTATTTCATAGACTATTTAATGTATTTGACATGTATGAAGTATAATTTTAAAAAAATACATTATATTATTTCATAATATTTGAGTCATTTTAAAATGACAAAATAAATGCGCTAGATTTAGCGATATTTACATAATTAGCGAAGATCAGATAATTTATTTAAGAAGCTTTATAAAAAAATTTATAATCAATACCCAGAAACTATCTCGAGTTATATTGTGATATATAAAGAATTATATAATGAATGAATTTTATCGTATATTCAATAAGTATAAATATTTATTTTGTTAAAAATACTTTCGATATTTGCAAAAAGATAACATGAGAATTTATTCTATTTTCAAATAATTGTTGTAGGTCATTTGCATACATGAGATAATAACAGTATACATTTTAGGGAGGAAAATATATAATATGGAATTTCCAAAACAAATAAAAGATATAGTATATAATTTGCTAAGAGAACCAAGTCTAGAAAAAATGCGAGAATTTTTACATGCCCAAACAGGTGAGCATAATTCTATTGATTTTAAGTCTCAATGGATAGAAAATGCAACTTTAGCAAAAGAAATGCTTGCTTTAGCCAATTCATATGGAGGAATTATACTGTTTGGGGTATCTGAAAATGAAGATAAAACGATTTCTATAAACGGATTATCAGAAATTATAGATAAAGCTGATATATCAAATGGTATTAAAAATTATATATCGTCAAATTTAAAATATGAAATTTATGATTTTGTATATAATACAGCGGAATATGATTATTTAAAAGATAAAAAATTTCAAATGTTAGTTGTAGAAGATACACCAGAGTTTATTCCTTTTTTATCAAAAAGAGAAAGTGGATCATTAAAACAAAATATGATTTATGTACGCCGTGGGACTTCTTGTGAAATTGCGAATGAAGAGGAATTACAATCTATTCTTGAAAGGCGAATTAATTATTTGCATCCACTTAGTGGAGAACCATTGTCATTAGAAGAACATTTAAATCAATTAAAAATTCTTTATGATAACATTGATGAAGAGCATGTTTATTATAAAAATGGTTTATCAAAGGGAATGAAATCTATTTTTGATTCTGTTGTGAATGTATTTGGAGATGAAAAGGTCGTTGAACCTAATCCTTTATATCCTTCTGAAAACTATGAACAATTTATTTCTAGAATGATTAATGCAAAAAAGAAGAAAATTGAAAGAATTCTTGATTTATATTAAAGCAGTAAAATAAAATAATTATAATTTTTGGTTGAGATACAATCCAAATTATTGAATTAACCATGTTGAAGATTTGATATAATTTTGATGCACGAAGTATGACAAAATAACTGATAAAAACTATATTGAACTAAATGTAAGTTAAATGAACTATTTACTTAATGAGTTCGAATGTTAATAGCATAGAGTAGATATTCTCTAATTGCAAGTAGAAATTTGAAATAGGGATATATGAAGAAAATACGAAATGGGTGAATATTATAATGTATATAAATAAAATACATATTCATAATTATAGGAATTATAACGATTTTTCAATGAATTTTCATAAAGGACTTAATGTAATTATTGGTTCTAACAATACCGGTAAAACGGGATTATTATATGCAATTTATCTACTTAAGCATCCTTCTATTGTATCTGTTGATGATTTTAACAAAAACAATCTGCTCAAATACACTGAATTGTATGTTGATTGTCCACCGGAAATTGCTATAGAATATTACATTAGCCATAGAATTACAGAAGATGATACTAGCGATGAAAGTATAATAAGACTTTTACCATTCTTGGGTATAAAAGAATTTGAAGAAAACAGAACCGAAAAAGATGGTAAGATTGAATATAATATAGCTGCAAAAATCAAAGCAGTCTTTTCTTTGGATGTAAGGTATTTAGAAGACTATAGAAAAGAATTTAAATTAACCAATAATTTTGATGAATACTTTATGATGTTGAATCGCTTTGTTGAAAAACATTATTCTTGGAGTTACACTAATGGAATTACAGATACAAAAGCAGAACAAAAGATGGCAACAAGTATATTTGATATACGATTGATTGAAGCTGAAAGAACGAATGAAGAAGTTAGAAAAGAAGTAAAGCGAGAAATAGATGCTTTTACTAGGGATTCTAAGCGCGCTGCAGAATTGGATACTTTGAGAAAAAAAGTTTCGGATGAGTTGAAGATTATTTTGAATGATTCCATAACAAAATTATCAGACTTATTTAAAAATGAAAATAATGAAATTGGTTTGAAAAAAGGTAATGTTTCAATATTTTCAGATATAAAAGCTAAATTTTCAGTTTCAGACGCCTATATAACAGAAGTTAAAGATACGAAAAGTGGATTTGTAGTACCTCTTCAATACAATGGACTAGGATACAATAATTTGATTAATATTTATATGCTTATTAAATTAACAGAAGTTCAAAAAGGTAGAGATTTTAAAATTTTATGTTTAGAAGAACCTGAAGCACATTTACATCCAGCAATGCAATACAAGTTATTTAAATATCTTAAAAATTTAGATAAGAAGAATGAGTTAAATCAGCAAATTTTTGTAACCACACATTCAAGTAACATTTCTGCAGTAGCCGGAATAGACAATATGTTTATGCTTTCATATGAACGAACTGGTAAATATCCTGATTGCCGTCAACAAAGTTTGAAAGAACAATTTAAGGATTCAGAAGGAAAAACAGAGAAAAAAGAAGCAAAATTACATTTAACAAAGTTTTTAGATGTTACACGTTCTGATATGCTATTTGCAGATAAGGTGATTTTGGTAGAAGGTATTGCAGAAAAATTATTGATGCCTCTATTTATGGAAGCATGTGGTTGTTCATATGAGGATGAACATATTTCTATAGTTGAAATTGGTGGGAAACATTTTGAACATTTTGTAGAGTTATTCAATGGGAATGCTGTAAATAAAAAGGTACTTTGTATTACAGACAAAGATTTTAAATGGATTGATAATGATGGAAAATTAAAATCTTTTGAATCATATCAAAGCGAGGAAGTAGCACATATTAAAAAACTAAAAGAACGATTCAGTATAGAAAATTTTTGCATACATACTCAAACTCTTGGTGGAAAAACTTTTGAAGATGAGTTATTTCTTGCTAATATGGATAAACCTGAAGTAGCAAAAATTATCTTTAAAAAAGCTATATGCGATGGATTGGAAGAGTTCTTTAATAAGTATGATTTTAATATAACAGAATGGATTATGAACAAGGAAGATATTGATGGTAGATCACGTAAAGTAATAAATAAGTACTTAAAAGCCTTTGAAGAAAGAGTTGATATATTGCCTAGAAAGACAGAATTTTATGAGAAACTCATATTTGCAGAATTATTTTTACATTATGCTAAAAATAAAAAAGGTGATGTTGCATTAAGTTTATTAACAGACGTTGATTTGTATAATGAAGATGAAACTACTAAGTTAATTGTACCTGAATATATACAGGAGGGGTTAAAATGGTTAATGAAATAACATCTGGTGATATATTGAATGTGGAGCAACTAAAAAAACACTCAAAAATTTATGCCGGACCCGGCGCAGGAAAAACTTATTTTTTAGTTGAAAATGTAAAAAACATTTTAACAACTAACGAATCTATTGTAAATAGCAAATCTAGAAAGGTTCTTTGTATCACATATACTAATACTGCGGTAAATGAAATACAAAAGAGGCTTGAAAGGTATATTGATTATGTTGAAGCATATACAATACATGGATTTATAATTGAACACATAATTAAACCTTTTCAAGATGATTTGATAGGTATAATGAAATCGGATTTTAACATATCTGTTTCAAAAAAAGGTATGATTTCTTCTCAAATTGAAGGACTTGGTATTTTGCATGGGATTAATAAAGAAGAAATTTATAGCTATATAAAAAATACAAATCCAGAAAAATTTGATACAGACAAATTTAATTATAGTAAAAAGATTATGGGAGAAGTTGAAGTTGATAATAATCTGTTCTTAAAGTCAAAAAAAGAGAGAGAAGAACCCATTCATGAAATTAAAGCTTCAAAAAGCATTAAAGAAGATCATAAACTTCCTCTCAAACAGTATATGTGGTCCATTATTAGAAAACTAACACATAATGAAATTTTATATTTTGGATATAGAATTTTAGAAAATAATCCAATAGCTCTATATGCTATACGTGTTAAATTTCCGTTTATATTTATAGATGAATTTCAAGATACTAACCCTTTGCAAACATTACTTGTAAAATTAATTGGACAAAAATCAACTAAAATTATTGTTGTCGGAGATGTTGCTCAATCAATTTATAGTTTTCAAGGAGCCAAACCAACTGATTTTAACGATTTTTGCATTGATCCTGAACATGATATTTTATACTCTATAAATGGAAATAGACGTTCTACAGAAAACGTAGTTAATTTTTGTAATTTTTTAAGACAATCAGATACAAATATTATTCAAAAAAGTATTAAATCATATGATAATGAAGGAATTAAGAAAAAGACAGAAGCTAAAAAAATACATTTTTTGATTGGGGAATCATCAGACAATAAAAAGATTATTAGTGATGTTATAAACGAAGGAGGAGTTGTTTTAACAAGAGTATGGGCAGCAGCTTTTGATTACATTCAAGATGTAGAAGAAAATCAAGCTAGTTTGCTAAAATCCATATATAATAGTTATAGTAGGTCACCTATACGGCTTAGAGATGAAATAATGGAACATAATAATGTTAAATGGGTACGATCTTTTCGTTTCATTTTTAAATTATGGGAAAGTTTTAAAAATGGATCTTTTATAGATATGATTTCTGCATTACAGATATATTTGGATATTAATGTCCAAAAGATTACTCCTAAGTTTATTTTTCAATTTAATCATATGTTAAGGGATATTTTTAAAGATGTTAATAATTCTTCCTTCACTTGCGATGTTATAGAAAAATTTAATAATAAAATATTGGACGGTGAGTATATTGGTTTAAAAGAATTGTTTAAAGAAGGTATTACTAAAATATCTATTTTTGACGAACAAGAAAGAGAGAACTTAATAAGCTGCGTATCTTTATTAAGATGGGATACATCATATAAATTATTTACTGAAGTCTTTTCAGAAAATAGCAAGTATATGACAGTACATCAAGCAAAAGGATTAGAGTGGGATAAAGTGATTGTGTGTTTAATGCCAGCTTCTAGAGACGGAATAGTTATTTCGGAGGTGTTTTCAAACCCCCAATTAATGGCAGAGAATAGTTCTGATGAGTTTGTAAGAATGTATTATGTTGCGTGTAGCAGAGCGAGAGAAGATTTATATATACATATTCCGAATGGATGTAGCAAAGATATTATAATAAGAAATCTAGATGAATATGTACAAAATCATGGATGTAGATTAGAATATGAATTTTTGCCAATGCCATAGAAAATTTTACTATTAGGAGAAATAATTTGAAATATAAATTTTTGAAAATGGGGGGGGGTTATGTTACTACAACGGGAGTATAAATAATTAATTAGAGATTTAATAGAGCAAATTATATGCAATATGTTTCTAAAAATTAGCAAATATATTAAATACAATTACCTTGTTTTGGAGTTCATGGTAAGATATGATTGAAGAAAGTTTAAGAAGATATTATCCTAAAAATATTAGGATTACCGAAAACATATGTGCTAGAAATTTTTAAATAATTTGTATCAAAGTAATCAATTTGGAGTGGAGAAAACAAATTAAATACTAACATTAATTATGAAAGAAATGGAAAAGTCTTGTGATAATTAATAATTATATGCTTAATGAAATAAATTTATTGGTTGTGGAGAGGAATGTTAATAATGGCAAAAAAAGAAATAAAAACAGATTTGTGGGTTTATGATTTGCTTAAAGAAGCTGGAATAAAAATTGATGCACAAGGTTCAACTATAAAAGAATTGGATTTAGCATTAAAAAGTGCATCAAAAAGAGGGACAGGAAACGTAGGTTTCCCTGAATATTGTGGAATTGTTAAAGATTTTGTCATAGTTATAGAAGATAAAGCAGATGTAAAAAGTCATATGATTATAGATGAAGATGTAATCAAAGATGATATAAAAGCTATAACTGATTATGCTGTAAATGGTGCCCTACATTATGGTAAACATATTGCTAAAAACACATCCTACAAAAAAGTCATTTGTATTGGAGTCTCTGGTAATGAAAAAAATCATAGAATTACACCTGTTTTTGTAGATGATACAGAATATTATAGAATTCTTCCTGATGTTGAAAGTTTCATATCGTTCAATTCTGATAACATTGAGGAATACTATATTAAAGAAGTTCTTAAAGAACAAACAGATAAAGAAAAGGAACTTGCTGAAATCTTAAAAGATGCTGCATCTTTGCATGAGGATTTAAGAAATTATGGGAATTTAAAAGATATCGATAAACCCTTGGTGGTTTCAGGTATCTTGCTTGCCTTAAATGAAAAAAAACAAAATTTAATTGATGAGCTTAATGGTGATGATATTACAACTGATGGTCAAATTATATATCAAACAATTGAGACCGCATTAAAAAGGGCAAACGTAGCTCCAGATGTTAAAAGGGATAAAATATTGCATCAGTTTACTATAATTCAAGATACTGCTATTTTAAATATTAAAAATCAAGTGTTAGGGGAAACCCCTTTGAAATATTATACAAAATTTCTATACCAACATATTTTCAGGGCTATAAAATATACTGATACTTCTGAAGATTATTTAGGAAGATTTTATGGTGAATTTATGAGTTACAGTGGAGGAGATGGTCAAACTTTAGGTATAGTTTTGACCCCTAAACATATTACAGAATTATTTTGTGATTTGGTTGATTTAAAGCCTACTGATGTGGTTTTTGATCCATGCTGTGGCACTGGAGGGTTCTTGATTGCTGCAATGCAGGATATGCTTAAAAAATCAACTTCAGAGAGTCAAAAGACACAAATAAGAAAAAATCAATTACATGGAATTGAGTTGCAACCATATATGTTTACGATAGCAACAACAAATATGATTCTTCGAGGTGATGGAAAATCTAATTTAATAAATGCTAACTTCTTTGATGAAAAGCCAAATAAATTACAATTAAAAGGGGCAACAGTTGGAATGATAAATCCTCCATATAGTCAAGGATCAAAACAAAATCCTCAACTTTATGAAATTTCATTTATTGAACACTTATTAGATTCATTAGCGCCAGATGCAAGATGTATTGCGATTGTTCCTCAATCAACATTTACTGGTAAAACAAAAGATGAGCAAAGTTTAAAAGAGAAGATTTTGAAAAATCATACACTTGAAGGAGTAATAACTTTAAATAAAGATACATTCTATGGAGTTGGAGTATTGCCTTGCATTGCTGTATTTACTGCGCATCAAACACATCCATCTGATAAGGAATGTAAATTTATAAATTTTGAAGATGATGGTTGGAAAGTATCTCCTCATATCGGATTACTTGAGACAGAATCAGCAAAGGATAAAAAACAACATTTGTTAGACGTTTGGTTTGATAGAATAGAAGCAGATACAAATTTTTGTGTAAAATCAACAGTTGAATCAACGGATGAATGGTTGCACAGTTTTTACTATTTTAATGATAATATTCCAACCGAAAAAGATTTTGATAAGACAATTGGTGATTTTCTTTCGTTTGAATTTTCCATGATAATGCAAGGCAGAAAATATCTTTTTGAGAATGGAGGAGAACAAACTGATGAATCTTAATGATAAAAAATGGAAAGAATTTCATTTTTCTTCTTTTGTTAATTCAATTGACAGAGGTAAAGTAAAAGATTTAAGCAAAATTGATGTAGGAGAGACGGCTGTAATAGCAGCTGCAGGTGCAAATGAGGGAATCTCAACTTTTGCTAATTGTAACAAAAAATATAAAAATGCCATGACTATTTCTTTAAATGGTGTTGGAACAGGAACTGCTTTTGTTCATAATTATTCGTTTAATTTAAATTCTGACTGTGGTGTTGTTATTACGGGGAGTAAAATGTCTATTGATGTCTTAAGATTTTTCCAATGTTGTATTAATATGCATAAAAATAAATTTAGTTATGGATATAAAGCAAATGAAACAAGACTCAAAAGACAAATAATTCTATTACCTGTAAAAGATAATAATGAACCAGATTTTGAGTATATGGAACACTATATTAAAGAAATTAAATTTAAAAAAAAGGAGGAATACGTAAAATTTTGTAAAAATAAACTAGATGAATTAGGAAAAGAAGTATCAATCTTACCTCTTAATAAGATTGAATGGAAAGAATTTTTCGTAACAGATATTTTTAACAAACCAATGAGAGGAAAAAGAATTATTTCTGCCAATTATATCGATGGGGATAAACCTGTTGTTTCATCAGCTGGAGGAAATAATGGAGTAATTGCATTTGTTGGTAATAAATATAAAATTAGAGAATATGAAAATTGCTTGAGCGTTGCAAACGGAGGAGTTTCGGCAGGATTTGCTTTTTATCATCCGTATAAATTTATAGCTACGGATCATATTACACATTTTAAAGGACAACAATTAAATAAATACCATTATTTATTTCTTGGCACAGTAATAAGGAATCAGATGCATACAAAATATGATTTTAGTAGAGAAATGACAGATCCAAGACTACAACGAGAAAAAATAATAATTCCTATTACAAAAGAAGGGAATCCAGACTATTCTTATATGGAACAATACATAAAAAATATAATGATTAGGAAATATTCCGAATATTTATCATATTTAGAAAGAGATTAAATATATAAAATTTAATTATATTCTATCATTTATATAATTATTTAGCGTATTATTACATAGATATTTTTTGTTTAAATCCATTTATTTTAACAGCATTAATTACTTGAATAACAAAATCGATTTTTATGCATTTTCTTCAATTTTAAGACTTTTTCTTTATATCATATTTTTATTTTGATAATCTATTTTCGATGTGTTTTAAGATTGAATTTAATTGAATTTCTTTGGGTTGTTTTTTTAGAGTGATTCAATTTTATATATTGAAAAAAGAATATGCTGAAAACGAAGATGTTTTATGGTTCATATACTCCCAGATATGAGCAATATATCATATAAGCATCGTATTAGGTGTAAATAATAATTAAAAATATACTAGCTAATATGTGTTGATGAAGGATAAAATAATTATTGTTATACTTAAGTTTTATTTGAAAGCAACTAAATTCGATGTTAAAAAGTATGAGTAAATGATAATGAAGTTTCTATGCTAAATAAAAAATTTATTTTAAAAAAACTTGTTATGATAATATAGTAGTTCTATTTTGCATATTATAATGAAAATGAAAAGTATTGTGTTGGATAAATACAGATATAATAAAAAACAAATTTTTTGATAATTATTTATAATCAAATATCATATATGAAATATGAAGTGTTTTATTGCTTAATCAGAGTTTTAATGAGTAATTGTAACAAATACCTAGAATAATATTTTTGATGTTAAACTTAGGAAAGTATTAATACTATAAATACATTTTTAATTTTATACGCTCTTTTTAATAAAAATGTTGCTAATCTTTTCTCGTTGAAGAAATATATCGTAATCATCTTTATAATTAGCCTCTTTAAGAGACAGTGGCATTGAAGTAACATATAAAAATATATTTTTATATGATGATCTCTCTGCTAGTAAATTCATGAATTTTTGAAGATTATTAATACATTAAATAAATAGCAATAAAATTCTTAAAAAGAGCGATTTTATAAAGAATCTTGAAATAAACGAACTTTCATTATACGATTAGAGATTTTATAAGATGTGTAGAAAAAAATTAAAGGTTCTAGTTCTAGTAATAAGTAATTTTAATACTAATTAATAATTAAATATACCATCTTCCACCAAAATAGTTTATAATAGGAAAGCATGTTATAAAATGCAAATGATAGGGGAGAAGGTTTGATATGATAAAGTTTTTTAAAGCCAATATGGAACCTAGAAAAGGGTTACGTATTGCAGAAGTTATTATTTCTATTTTATTATGTGTTGCTTCTATTGTATCTATTGGATATGGTATGTTCCAAGTGAATGCCCATGTCAATGATGCAAAGTTTATCCAAAGTATAGAAATGACTAGAGATAGGGAACTAGAAGATTATAGTGAGGATAATACAGTTTGTGATGTTACATATATAAGTGGGGATAAGCAATTAGTTGTTTCTTATTCGTATGAAGATTACATTCAATTAGAAGATGATAGTATTACAGCATATGAATATGAAACTGATAATGGAACAAAGCTCTATTTTGATCATCAAAATATAACAGATCAGGAAATACAACATTCATATGGACAAGTCAAAGCCAATGAATTAACACCTGTGTTTAACTTTGGAATTGCTTCATTTATTTTGATGATATCTGTTTTGATTATGACATTATTTGCAAAACAGTTTACAACGTATGAAAAATCATGGTTTTTATCAATCATGGTATTGGCTACGATTATTTCAGTTATTTTTCCAGAAGAAAGTGCAAATGGTGTCAATGGAATTATCATCATGTTGCTTTATTTACTAGATACATTCCTGAATATTCTTTGTGAATTGCTTATTTCTAAACAGTCAAGATACAATTTCCTTGTTTCTGTATTCGTAGAAATCGTAGAAATAGCAATGTGTGTTGTCTTAATGTATCGTTTTGCGACAATGGTCACAACATTATTGTTCTGGTTACCAATTGATATTATTAGTTATATTAACTGGTCAAGACATAAAGATGAAGAAGAAAGTGAATTGACAGTTGTCAGAAAATTAAAAGGATATCAGGAAGTGTTAGTTATTGTTGGTATTGTTGTTTGGACAATTGTTGTAGGATATTTTATTAGTGGTTTAGATATCTCAACAGATTTCTATAACAATGAATTATTAGAAACTGCTATTATTTATATTGATGCCTGTGCATCAGCAGTAGGTATTGCGAATGGTTTGTTTATTTTCTTTAGACTAAGGGAACAATGGATAGCATGGTATATTTGTGCATTCCTTGAAGCTGTTATTAATGTAATTTCTGGACAATATGTTTTATTAGTTCTGAAATTAGGTTACTTTACAAATACAACATATGGTTATATCAAGTGGAGTAAGTATATTCAGTCCCATTCACAAGAAAAACAGACTCAAATATCTGCATGAGTCTTGTAGATTGTTTATAAAATTGGTAAAATAAGCATGAAAGAAAATCTTAAAAATATATAAGGAGTGAAAAATATGGCTATATCAGCAGGAGATTTTAGAACAGGATTAACTTTAATCGTTGATGGTGATCCTTGCCAGGTTTTAGATTTTCAACATGTCAAACCTGGAAAAGGTGCAGCTATCTTGAAAACAAAAATGAGAAATTTAAAGACAAATGCAATTCAAGAAAGAAACTTTAATGCAAATACAAAATTTGATCAAGCTAATATTTCAAGAAAAACAGCACAATATTCATATAAAGATGGATCAACATTCTATTTCATGGATATGGAAACATATGAAACATATGAATTAGCTAATGATCAAGTTGGAGATACTCAATATTATATTATTGAAGGTTCAGAAGTTTCATTAATGTTCTTTGAAGGTGATTTATTATCAGTATCTGTACCAGAAAAAGTAGAATTAACAGTTGTAGAAACTGATCCAGCTATTAAAGGAGCACCATCTAATCAAACAAAAGATGCTGTGACTGATACAGGATTATCATTACGTGTTCCTCAGTTCATTGAACCGGGAGAAAAAATTGTTGTTTTTACAGCAGATGGTAAGTATGCAGGAAGAGCTTAATCAAGCTCTTTTTTTCAAAGATGAATAAAGTTGTATTAATTACAGGTGGAGCACAAGGCATTGGAAAAGCCATTGCTTTAGAACTTGGAAAACAAGGTTATGATATTGTGATTAATTATCTCACATCCAAAAAAGAAGCTCATGCATTAAAAGATATGATTAGAGACAATTATGGTGTACGATGTATGGCTATTCAATGTGATGTTTCTAAGGAAGATGAAGTTGATCAGATGATATCTTCTATTGAATTAGAACTATGTGGTGTTGATATTTTAATTAATAATGCTGCTGTTGATTTATCTAATCTTTTTCATTTGAAAAATGCTGAGGAATTTAGAAAGACTTTAGATGTCAATGTTGTGGGTGCATTTAATTGCAGTAAACGTGTTTATCGACATATGTTAGATCAGGAATATGGTAGAATTATAAATATTTCTTCAACTAATGGTATCAATACTTATTATCCTATGTGTATAGATTATGATGCTTCTAAAGCAGCACTGATTTCCATGACACATAATCTTGCTTTTGAGTTTGCTCCATATGTCAATGTCAATTGTATTGCTCCAGGTTTTATCGGAACAGAAAATGAGTTGGACGGATATGATGAAGAATTTTTAAAAGAAGAAGTTGAAAAAATTATGGTCAATCGATATGGTGATCCTCAAGAAGTGGCTTATTTAGTGAAATTCTTAATAAGCGATGAAGCTAATTTTATTAATAATACTGTCATACGTATTGATGGTGGACAAAAGGGAAGTTGTTAATCCAACTTCCCTTTCATATTTGATAATGCCAGTAAAATAGACAATTTACCATATTCAAATGTTAATCCACCTTGTATGTAAAGTGTATAAGGTTCAATAACAGGTGCATCAGCACTTAATTCAATCGTGCTACCTTGTGTAAAGCTACCTGCTGCCATGACTTCATCAAAAGGATAGCCTGGCATAGGGGCAGGTAAAACTTGAACGAATGAATCAATAGGGCTTGTCTGTTGAATCCCTTGTGTAAAGTTCACTAAATTATCTTTTGTTTTGAGTTCTAAAGTTTGAATGATATCTGTGCGTGGTTCATCATAACGAGGAGATACATTAGAATATCCTAATTTTTCTAGCATATAAGCAGAAAATACAGCTGTTTTTAAAGCGTTTTTGACAGCATTAGGAGCCATAAATAAACCTTTAAAGAAAGTATTGTTTAAGTTGAAATTAGCACCTAAATCTTTTCCAATACCAGGAGCAGTCAAACGTTCAGCAACCATATGAATAAGTTCCTGATTTCCTGCTATATATCCACCAGTAGGTGCAATTCCTCCACCGAGGTTTTTCATTAAAGATCCGACAACTACATCAGCTCCAACATGACCAGGTTCTTTGTCTTCTACTAACTCACCATAGCAGTTATCAACCATAATAATAACATCTTTATTTACTTCACGAATCTTTGAAATTATACGTTCAATCTTTGAAATAGAAAGAGATTGACGATGTGAATATCCTCTAGATCTTTGAATTTCAACAAGTTTGACATTATTCTGTTTTAATCTCTCTACAATTTTCTCATCATCAAAATCATCATTGACTAATTCAATCTGTTCATATTTCACACCATTAGCCTTTAATGATTGTGTAGAATTTCCACTCAAACCAATCATTTCTTGTAAAGAATCATAAGGAGCTCCAGATAAAGAAATCATTGTATCTCCATGTTTTAATAAAGCAGAAAGCGTTAAATATAATGCGTTTGTTCCACTCATAATCTGAGGGCGAACTAAAGCAGCTTCACATCCAAGAACAGTCGCAAAGATTTTTTCTAATTTATCTCTTCCCTCATCATAATTTCCATATCCATTAATATCTGCAAAATCAGAATAAGAAACTCTATTTTCTATAAATGCTGATAAGATACGATTAGAATTTATTAAAGCTATTTCATCTATTTTTTTATAAATATCATTTAAAATATTTTCTGATTCTTTTGCTATTTCCAGTAAATCTGGATGAATTTGTTCTAATATCATGTTTATAATCCTCCCATAATTAATCCATTATCTATTATACATGAATATTGATAGTTTGTATTAAAATCAATTAAAATATTTCAATCACTTTAAATGTATAATTATTGTATTTTTATAAAAATAAAGTTATAACACGATAATCATGCTATAACTCTATTTCATCTATGCGTTTTGTTTCATCTTCATGACATATAAGTTGAATATGTCCATCAACAATGAGATAACTTTCACCATATATTGTTTCGTGTTTATCAATGAGTAAATAACTTCCATCAACCAATACGATGAATGGATGACCAATGCTATCTTTATAAGTGATATCTTCATATAATCTCATACCATCTAAGTATTTATCTTTAACCATTTGATAATGAGGAATAATATTTATTTTTGTAAGATTCAAACCACTTATCCATCTCTGAAACTCTGGATTTATAGCTTCGCCATCTTCTTCAGGTTGACAATAAACAATGTCTGCACTATTCATACTACCAGCACTAATACCAATGATAATTCCATCAAAATCTTTAATTTTTTCTCGAAGTTGAATATCTTTAAAAAATTGATTTTGAGTAGGAACATGACCTCCGCCTAATAAAATAACATCATATTGTTGAAGTTCATCTTTGGTAAAGTCACTATATCTTCTATCAATCAAATCAAAACATTGAATAGAAAAGTTTTCTTTCAAAAAAGTTTCTCTAAAGAAGTCACACATGTCATCATTTTGTTCATAGGCATAAGGACTAGCGGCAATGATACAACAACGACTATGCTCTTTCCAATATTTTCTCAATTGATCTACAAAATGATTTTTCTTATCTAAACCATCTACTTTTCTACTGCCATCTAATGGACCAGTAGGACTACTCGTTAAAAAAATGACCATATTTTTCACCTCATGTTTATTTTATCACAAAAATAATCGAAACAAGATAAATAGATAAGGAAAATCTGTTATAATAATCATAGAAAGAAAAGGGAGTTGAGCAATATGCATTTAAGTGATGAAGAAAAAAGGGCAATGTTAAGACAAATGCAAGATGGTTTTATTAGGTATCATCAAAGAGAAGAATATATGAAAAATATATCTATTGATGATTTATTAAAAGATATCAATCAATTAGGTTTTCAGTATACCGAACAAGACATACTGGATAAGTACCAAGAATATATAAGTGTAACAGACACTGATGATTATTTTTTTAAAAGAAATCAGATGAGTTGGGAAGCTGTTGATGATCAAGCACAAATACTAAATTCTGATGCTTTGCTTCAACTTATATGTAAAATAGTAAAAAAACATTATGATATAGAAAAAATATGCGACCCATGGTTTATTATGGAAAGAATCGATGCACTGGATGATGTTCCAAAAAATGAAGCACAAGAAAAAATATTAGGAATTATTGAATCTATAGTAGAATATGGGAAACTACGACATATCAATAGTGTTGAAGAAATTATGGAAGATTATGACATAAATGCGATTTTAAAAGATCAGATTCGTCGATGTCATCAAAGAGATGCTCACTTTAAGCAAGTAATCAAAAGTTATTATGATACATTTATAGATGCCGATCATAGCATTTATAAAATAAAGTAGAAATGTTATATATTTTGTAAAAAAGTAAAGGAGATAACAAATGATACCACAATATAATGAAATGTATAATGAAGTGTTACAAGTATTAAATAAACATCATCAGTTAAGAGTACGTGATATGGTAGATGAAGTATCTGATGTATTACATTTAACTGAAGATGAAAGAAATCAAAAGATGGAAAACAGTCATAAAACAGTGATTTATCATCGTTTGGGATGGACAAAAACATATTTAACAAAAGCAGGATTGATTCGTTCTGTAGAAAGAGGTGTTTATCAAATTACACCTCAAGGGGAAAATATACTATCTTCTCATATTCATGTTGATGATGATTATTTAATGCAATATGAAGAAGTTAGACAGTTTGTAAATCGTCATAATGAACAACCTGAAAATCAAACGAAACCAAAAGAGTCTACGCCTTTAGAAAATATTGATCAATCTATTAAGATGATATCATCACGTGTCAGTGATGAACTATTAGATATGATTATATCTAAAGATCCGGCTTTCTTTGAAAAACTTGTTTTAGATTTGTTAGATAAAATGGGTTATGCTTATGATAAAGAATCTATTATTTCAACTGATTATAGTGGTGATGAAGGTATAGATGGAATTATCAATGAAGATCAGTTTGGATTTAATAGTATTTATATTCAAGCTAAGAAATGGAATAGAAGTAGTGTGGGAAGACCAGAAATTCAAAAGTTTTTAGGCGCAGTAGCTGGTCAAGGTGGTATAAAGGGATTATTTATTACAACATCTACTTTTACAAGAGAAGCCATTGATTATGCAAAAAAAACAATTACAAGTTAAACTCATTTTAATTGATGGTAAAATGTTAACGGATTTAATGATAAAATATAATTTAGGTGTGAGTGTTGTGCAGACTTATGAAATCAAACAATTAGATTTAGATTATTTTGATAGTGAGCTTGTTTAACTTTAATTAGTTTTTTATTTATAATAGAAGTTTAACTATCATGTTTCAATTAAACTTTATGTTTTAGAATCAATTTGGTACAAATAGTTGACTATATCTAAATAATGAAAAGGGGTATGAGAAAAAATATTGATATAGAAGAAATAATGAATAACTTCATTTTTCCAATAAATACCCTTAGGATGATACCAACCTCTAGATTGCTTATCTTCTTTTGTATAATCACAGATGATAACACAGTGATGGTTTGTTTCAAATGTTATCTTTTGTTCTCTTTGTAAAAGGTGTGAATAAGATAGGTTGCATTGTTGAGAAATTTTCTTTAAAAATGAAAAAGTGTCTGCATCATTAATGATATCAAGATTGGAAAGTATATCTTGACTTATTTGTTCTTCACAACGGGAGATATATCTTCCAATACGCAAGATATTTTGCTTTGTATACATTAGGTTGATTTTGAGGACAGGAATTTGTAAGTGTGATGTTTCAATAAATGTATCACTAATAATAAAAAATACATTATTTAACGATATATTATTCATTTCATATAGTTCTTTATATATAAAACGAATATACGGAAATTCAGATTGTAGTTTGTATAGTAAGTCTTGCGATAAAAGTTTTCCTACAGAGGTTGTAACAATAATAGTATATGGTTGAAATGTTTTTTGACTATGAAGATGTCTTAGAATGACATATGCAATAGAACAGATATCATTATCAAATAAATCAATATGATATTGATTCTGGATGAGTACGGAGAGTCTATAAGCTAAATCAATGCTTAATGGGCTTCTCTTTTTTATTTCTCTTATCATAACAGAGTTTGAACATATCTGATTTTTTGATTTGATAAGTATAGGAATAAGTAATTGAGATAAATCATTTATAAATGATTTTCCTAATACAACATTTGTTTGTTTCTCTAAGCTTTTTACAAGTGTCTGAATTTCATGAGGTGGAATGTATTGATTATCATGAGGACCACTAGAAAGGATTAAAAGGATTAGATAATATAATTCTTGTTTAGGAAAGTTTAAGTATTTTTGAAATGAATGAATCCATTTTTGAATATATGGAATATATTTTTGACAATATTGATTGTTTTGAATGATTTCACTGGATACATAAATTCCTTTCCATATGCGATAAAACATAATCCATATATGATTATATAGGTTATATGCCTCAATATGCGATAAAGAAATATGAAATGTTTGTTTTATATACTCTATAAAATCTTCAAAAGATATATGAATAAAATTCAATTCCTGCTGAATATAAGTAATAAGAGGTGATTCTTTATAAAAGGCTGTTTCCCTAGCCAATAACATGCGTTTATTAATTTCCGTACCTTCAAGATAAACACCTTTATAAGGAAGAAAGTATATTTTCATGTGATAAGGTTCAATCGTTTCACTTGCACGTGTGATATCTTCTTTTAATGTGGCTCTTGTTATATAGAAATGAGATATAAGTTCTCTTGTTGTTACAATATTATTTTTGAATAAAAGATAACGTAATATAAGTTGTTCACGTATAAACTTATCTTTCGTGTCAATATTATCATAATAATATAAATCGCCAAGTTCTTTTTTGATTTCAGCCTGTAGTTGTTTTATAGAACCTTCTAATTGATATCCTATTCCACGAATAGAGTGTAAATGACAGGGATATGTAACTAACTGTTGTTTTAAATTTTGAATATCATAGCGAATGATTCTTTCAGATATATTGAAATATCTGGCAAAATATTGTGATGTTAAAGGATGGGTTGACTGCATAAGTAAGTTGAGTATACGTGCTTGACGTGCATGTTGAAATTTTATTGACATATTTTTCTCCTTAAATGTTTTAATATTTTGCCGTTATATAACGGCTTATAAAGTGCAAATTTCTATAAATCTCTATGCTATAATTAAATCATAAAGAAGATGAAATCTCAAGGTTTCACCTCGTAAACATTCGAAAAAGGAGGGACAATTATGAATGTTATTATGAGTAAAATTGAAAACGTATTATTACCTATAGCTAATAAAATTGGTAATAATAAGTATTTAATGGCTCTTAGAGATGGTATGGTTGCATCTATGCCAATGATGATGATAGGATCAATTTTATTGATTATTACAGAAATACCAATTCAACCATATCAAGATTTTATGGCTCGAAATCTGGGAGAAGGATGGAAATGGTTCAGTGATGCAGGGACAGCTGCAACCATCAATCTGGCAGCTATTTTTGCTATTGTTGGTATAGCAACTTCATTGGCAAGAAGTCATAAAAAAGATACTGTCATGGCTATTATCGTTTCTTTAGCTGCTTATTTTACAGTTCTTGTACAAATAGAAGGTGGTGGCTTTGCATTACAGGATTTAGGTGCAAAAGGATTGTTCTCGGCTATGATTATTTCTATGATTTCTACAAAATTATATGCAGTTATTGTAGATAAGAATATTACAATCAAGATGCCTAGCAGTGTTCCACCTGCTATATCTAAAAGCTTTGAAGCATTAATACCAGCAATGATTATTATACCTATCTTTTTAGTAGTACGTTTTATATTTGCGCAAACATCATTTGAATCAATGAATAATTTTATTCTTAATATGTTACAGGCGCCTTTAACTGGTATTACTTGTACATATGGTGGAATCATGCTTTCGACGTTTTTATCACATTTACTATGGTTCTTTGGCTTACATGGAGCTTCTATTGTATCAGCTGTTTTTGGACCGATGTTACAGGTAGCAGGTTTAGAAAACTTAGCAGCTTTTCAAGCTAATACAGCTCTGCCAAATATTGTTACACAACAATTTAATGATATTTTTCAAACGTATGGAGGAGTAGGTTCTACTTTAGCATTAGCATTTTTGATGGCATTTTTCTGTAAATCTAAACAGGTCAAAACTTTAGGAAGATTAGCACTTGTTCCTGGAATATTTGGCATTAATGAACCACTGGTTTTTGGTTTACCACTTGTATTAAATCCATTTTTAATGCTTCCGTTTTTTATTACACCACTTATAAATATAACTTTAGCATATTTTGCAACATATTTTGGATGGATTGGTGTCACAACAGGAGTTGCGGTAACCTGGACAGTACCACCTATCATTTCAGGTATACTAGGTACAAATACAATAAGTGCAGGTATTTTACAGTTAATAGCAATATTATTATCAGTGGCAATCTATTATCCATTCATTAAAGTATATGATAATAGAATGTTAGATGAAGAAAATGAGGCTTTAATGAATGAAACAAAATAAGATTATTTTATTGAAAGCAGAATATGTTATAGGTTTTAAGAATAATCATCATGTTATTTATCAACCAGGTGTGGTTGCATATAAAAATGAAAATATTATTTTTGTTGGGCAGGATTATAAAGGGCATTATGATGAAATGCATGATTTTGGTTTATCAATGATATCACCAGGCTTTATTGATTTAGATGCTGATATAGATAGTGATCATGCATTGCAGGATATTGTACATGTTCATGATGAGAAAAAAAGATTTCATATTAATATTCATGCTGATTACTCTGACAGTTATAGTGATGAAGATTTTAAAGCAAGACATCATTTTTCAATGATTCATTTATTAAAAAGTGGTATAACAACTGCAATGCCTATTTCAGGTGAACAATTTTATAAATGGGGTATGAGTAAACATGAATGTGAATTGATGGTGGATATGGCAAAAAAAGTAGGCATAAGATTGTTTTTAGGCCCATCATTCAAATCAAAAAAAACACCTCAATCAAAAATAGTAAAAGAATTACAAGATCAAAGTGTTCAAGATGCATATGATTTTATAGAGGAGTGGCTTAATAAAGATGAACTCATTTCTCCTATCATGAATCCTTGTCAAATTCATATTACAGATTTAAAAATATTAAAAGAAACAGTAAAATATGCTCAAAATAAAAATATTCCCTATCGTATTCATGCCTGTGAAGGCATTAGAGAATGGAATTATACATTACCGTATTTTCAGCAGACAACAATTGATTTGTTTTATCAAGAAGGAATGTTATATAATCATATGATTATCCCTCATTGTATCACTGCTAAGAATTCAGAACTGAAGTTATTAGCACAAAATGGTGTGAGTGTTGTCAGTACACCTTTAGCTGATGCAAATTTTGCGACAGCCCTGTTCTCCTTTGATAAATATTTAAGTTATGGTATTAATATGACAATGGGAAGTGATGCTCAACCATGCGATATGATTAGAAATATGAGGATGGCCTGGGATTTAGATCGTTTATGTAATCGAAGAAAGTTTTTTTCAAGATATAGTGATGATGGAAAGATGATTCCGTTACTACCTGATGAACCACTATATGAAAAAACAAATGCTGATGCTTTCTTCAATGCCGCAACAATTAATGGAGCAAAGGCATTAGGAAGAAATGATTTAGGCAAACTTTCTGTAGATGCAAAAGCAGATATAATTGTTGTGAATCTTAAAAATATTATGGTGGGACCAATACATGATCCAATTCGAACAATGATCAATAGTTGTACAAGCTACAATATTTCTGATGTCATAGTAAATGGTGAATATCTCATTAAGAATTATCATTATATAAAAGAAGATGAAGATAAAGTTCTGGAAGATGCTTATCGTGCATACGAAAGATATTTAAATTTATATGAAAAATATGATATAGAACATAAATCATTGGAAACAATGTTTCCAAGTACATTTCCTCTCTATAAAAAATAAACGAAAAGCAGCTAGATAATATTCTGGTTGCTTTTCATGATTGATGTTATAATTTAAATATATAATTGTAGTTTTATGTAGTTGAATTATTAACATTACTAGGAGATGAACAATATGTTGTTTGATTATGATGATAATGATATTAAAAGTATTTACAGTTATGCAAAAAAATTAGAATCTCGTACATTTAGAGATATCAAGAAAGAATTTGATGATTCAGGATTAACTTATTATTTGAATCCTCGAGATAGCAAGCCTGTTCATATTGTTAAGGAATCAAAAACAGGATATACATCAAATTCTAAAGCTAAAGGTCAATTAGGAGGATTTTTAGAGAGGTATTATTTTGGATATCAACCTAATAGTCATCAAGGTGCAGATTTTGAAAAGGTAGGTATTGAACTTAAACAAACATGCATTGATCTAACTAAAAAGGGTGAATATCGCGCAGGTGAAAGATTATCAATAACAAACATTTCTTACAAAGAACCTGTTGTTGAAGATTTCTATGCTAGCCATGTATGGGAAAAGATAAAGAAGATATTACTTGTGCATTATTTAAGAGATAAATCTAAAGATAGAATGGATTATCAAATAAAATTTGTTAATCTTTTTACACCGCCTCAAAAAGATTTAGATATTATTATTCAAGATTATAAGAAAATCAACGATAAAATCAAACAAGGAAAAGCACATGAATTAAGTGAGAGTGATACTCTTTATTTAGGCGCATGTACAAAAGGGAGTACAGCCATAAAAAGTATGCAACCTCAATATTATGGTGAACATATTCTAGCTAAAAAAAGAAATTTTTGTTTTAAACAAAGCTATATGAATTATGTTTTAAAAAATTATATTTTGACAAATAATGTACCTTATGAATCTATTATCCATGATGCATCATCTTTAGGTAAAATGACTTTTGAAGAGTATATTATTCATAGAATTGAAAAATATGTAGGAAAGACAGATAAAGAATTATGTGAAATGTTTGAACGTGAATATAATAATAATGAGGCACAATGGAGTCATTTAGCTTACTTGATGCTTGGAATTAAAGGAAATCATGCTGAAGAATTTGAAAAGGCAGGAATTGTAGTAAAGGCTATTAGAATTGAAAAGAATAATACAATAAAAGAAAATATGTCTATTCCGCCATTTAAATTTAAAGAGCTAGTACAAGAAACATGGGAAAATTCAACTTTATTTAATTATTTTGATACAACTAGATTTTTATTTGTAATTTATAAATCGGATGGTGATTGTTATAAACTGATAGGGTCTCAACTATGGAATATGCCATACAATGATTTGAATAAGGTGGTAAAAGCTGGTTGGGAAAACATAAAGCAATCTTTATTGAATGGTGTTCGTTTTACATTAAAACAAATAAATAATGGTGTACGAGTTGAAAATTCTTTACCAAAGAAAAAAGATAATCCAATTTTGCATATACGTCCACATGCACAAAAGTCAGCATATTTATTGAAAGATGGTACCCAAATAGGTGATTTATCTAATGCTAATGAGTTGCCTGATGGACAATGGATGACAACACAAAGTTTTTGGATTAATAATACCTATTTGTATACACAATTGAATGTTTTAAAAAAATCTAGGTAAACTGATAAAAATCATAAAATGGAGATTTCATTATGGAGGATAAGAAAATACGTTCTAAAATTATGTCACATATTAGAGGTAAAGATACAAAACCAGAAATCAAAGTAAGAAAATATTTATACCATCATGGTTTTAGATATCGTAAGAATGATAGAGGTTTACCGGGAACACCAGATATAGTTGTTTTAAAATATAAAGTTGCAATTTTTGTGAATGGTTGCTTTTGGCATCATCATTATAATTGTAAATATGCGACTATTCCCAAAACGCGAAAAGAATATTGGCTTCCTAAAATTCAAAGAAATATCGATAATGATATAAAACATTATAAGCAATTAGAGGATATGGATTATCGAGTGATTGTGGTATGGGAATGTGAAGTAAGAGATGTTTTTAAATATAGAATGGAACAATTAATAGAAGAAATTAAAAATCCATATTATCATTAATGCTCATTTAAAAATTTTGTCTTGATCTTTTTGACAAATGATGATAAAATACGTCATGTACAATATTCTGTACATGACGTATTTAAGGGGCTACTAAAAATATTAAAGGAGAATACCATGGAAAAAATTGTCGTAGAATTATTTGCGGGTGTAGGCGGTTTTCGAGTTGGTTTGAATCATATAACTCATTTTGATGATAATGGAAGAGCCATTGAAGAAGGAAATTGGAATTTTACGTGGGCAAATCAATGGGAACCTTCTACAAAGGTTCAACATGCTTTTGATTGTTATTGTACTCGTTTTGGACAAGAAAATCATTCGAATATTGATATTTCAAAAGTAGATAAAAGAATAATTCCTGATCATAATTTATTGGTAGGAGGATTTCCTTGCCAAGATTATTCTGTGGCTAGATCATTATCGGGTGAAAGAGGAATTGAAGGGAAAAAAGGTGTTTTGTTTTGGGATATTGCAGAAACGTTGAGAACAAAGCATACTCCATTTGTATTATTGGAAAATGTAGATAGATTATTGAAATCTCCGTCTAAACAACGAGGAAGAGATTTTGGTATCATGCTTAGAACTTTTCATGATTTAGATTATAATGTAGAATGGCGTGTTATCAATGCAGCAGATTATGGATTTGCACAAAGACGTCGCAGAGTATATATATTTGCATGGAAACGAAATACAAATTATAATAATAATTTTATTGATATGCATTTACGAGATATTATATTTTATAACGGAATTTTTGCACAAGCATTTCCTGTTAATGTTGAAAAATCGCTTGAACTTAAAAGTTATAATACAAATATTGGAGAACATGAATATAAAGATACTGTAGTGATGACTGAACATTTTCACCAATCATTTGAAAATGCAGGAGTTATGATAAATGGATATGTATTTACAAATAAGATTGAACCTGAACTTGAGCCATTTACACCACTGAGAAATATATTGGATACAACCAGTCATCTAGAAGACTTCTTACTAGATGAAAATCAAATTCAGAAGTTTCAGGAATTAAGAGGGGCAAAAAAAAGAGAAAGAATTGCTCCTGATGGTAGTATATATTATTATTCAGAAGGCTCAATGTCACCTTATGATAGCCTGGACTTACCAGGGAGAACTATGTTGACAAGTGAATCAAGTATCAATAGAAGTACACATATTATAATGGATGAAGAACTTCACGCTTTACGATTTATTACACCTATTGAAGCGGAAAGAATGCAAGGATTTCCAGATGATTGGACTAATACAGGCATGCCCATTAATAGAAGATATTTTATGATGGGTAATGCATTAGTTACAGGGATAGTTTCTAGATTAGAACCATTTCTGTCACAAATTTTTGAAGATGAAGATTAATAAATAGGCAAAAAGCATATATTTGCTTTTTGCCTATGTTTTTATAAAAACATGTTTATTATGATATTTCATATATTTTTTTTCTTTAGGATTTATATTTATTCTGAGAGTATTATCGATGTTGAAATTATCATATAAATCAGTATTTATTAAATTGGAAATTAATATTTTCCCATCTGTATTAAATGATATATAACCTTTATCGAATAGAGCATCATGTGTAGCACATAGTACTAGCCCATTATTCAAATCATATGCTTCTTGGGCTGTACATTTAGAAAAAGGTTTAATATGGCTAGCTAACAATAAGTCTGGAATGTTTACTTGACATAATTCACATTGACAACGTTTATGCTTCAATAATTTCTTTCTAAAAGCGCCTTGCCCTTTCCTTGCTTTTAAAGTGGTTTGAATATATTTTTCAACGCTTTCTGGATTGCTAGAATCAAAATTTTGTGAAATATTAATTTCTTCATTAACTAATGTTTTTATTGTCATATCACTTATAGTATTATTTTCTATTGAATTTTTCCAATTTAAAGGACAAAAATCACTATCAAATGGATTGATACCATTTTGCAAATCTTCAAGCCAACCTAAATCGATTATTTCTTGAATGAGTGTAAAATTGGCTTTGTAGTTTCGTACGCCATTTGATTCTACAAATTCAAGCCCCAATTCCTTATAGTTTGGTATGCACAAGCCTGCATATTTTAAATCCGAGCTTTTTTCACAATCAGAATCATGATAAAAAAGAAAAATCGGATACTGTTTATAAGGATTATCAGCATTACCAAATAAAAATTTTAAATTTTTGTTACCGTTGTGTTTTGTATCATATATATTTTTACTTTTATAATTATCACCATAATATATAACCCTATTTTCATTGAATATGATTTTATCATTCCAATTATTATGATTAGCTTTCATAATTAAGACAAGATATGCTTTTTTATATGTTCCTTTTATATTTTTGGTTCTCATACCAGAACTATTTGATACTCCCATTAGTTTTGATATTTGATCTCTGCCAGCATTAGGTTGTGAACCGCTTTGATAAATATCTCCAGGAACAAGTTTGATTGGATTATTTTTATAAACATGGGTATATTTTTTTATAAGATTAAAAGAAACTACGTTCATTATATCAACCTCCAAAATTATTATCTCATTTTATTTTTAAGAATTAAAGCATGGATTTTAAGGTTTTATAGATAAGATTCTTAGAAATTTTTGAGAAAATTATTTGAACGATATGTATGTTAAGTATTATGTGATATATTTTATATAAGAAAATAAATTAATTAAAATAAGAAATGAGGAATAATAATGAATATTCAAAATTATTTTGCAAGACATATTTATAATAGAGGTGTTGATATCTACAATAGTGGTGGTGTTTACAATGTTGTTAAAGTGGGAAATGTATATAAAGGAAAGGTATTAGGCAACCATGAGTATGATGTTGAAATAGAAGTTTCTGATCAACTGAAGATTACAGATATGCGTTGTACTTGTCTTTATGCTATGAAAGGTAAAAAATGTAAACATGAAGCTGCATTGCTTATAGAGTTATTTGGTGATCATTCATCTTATGATTATGATTATGACGATTACGATGACGATCATGATTATGAGGATTATGACGATGATTATGATACAAAAGATGATAATTGCAGTGATATGTACCAAGGTCATGAAATTTTAGAACCCTTATCAAAGAAATCAAAAGAAGAATTACTGGATATCATTGGTCAAGCTCTTGAATCATCAGAAACATATCAAACCTTTTTCCATATTATAGAAGATATGCAAAGAGTCAATCATATATATCAAATGATTTATCAATATATATCATCAAATCAAATACCTCTTAGTGAAGATTATGAAAAGATATACACATCAATTCAAAACTTACATCATTTTCATCAAGATCAATATATAACAGATTTAGCTAAAGAAGCGCTCAATCAGCTTCTTCATACATTTTCATCTTTACAATCTTATCAGGAAGATTTCTTTCATCAGATGATTCAACTAATAGATACTTATGCATCTCAAAATGAAAAAACAAGTATTTATTTTGATCTCTGTGTAAAATATAACCAATCTGTGATTTATCAACTTATTGACAAACTTCATCAACAAAACATACCTCTAGATGATCTTTTATCATCCTATCAACAAAAGATAAGTTCTTATCCTATTTCAACTGAAATCTACGATAAATATCTTTATATTTTATATCACTATCAAAGAGAATCATTATCTTCTGTTATAGACACCAATAAAAACAATCTAGTATTTATTAAAGAAGCTATCAATCTTTATATGAATCATCAAGACTATCAAAAAGCCATTGATTTATGTCTCCAACAACTTCAAGAACATCCTCATCAAGATATTTATTTATTACTTCTTGATATTTATAAACAAACAAATCAAAATGAGCAAATCATTGTTCTTGCTACTGAGTTGCTTTATCATCAATATCCTGGACAAATCCAATATTATCAGTTACTTCAACAATCATATTTACCAGAAATATGGGAACACAAGAAAAAAGACATTATCCATGATTTAGAAAAGAACCAAATCAATATAAGTGAAATTTATATACAAGAAAAAATGTATGATGCTTTATTTCAATATTTAGCTAAAAATGATGATATATTTGGTATGAAGAAACATGAAGATATTCTTTTTGAACATTGTTTAGACAACATGATTCAATATTATAGTCGCTATGTGATGAATAGTTTAAGACATACAGGATCAAGAAGTTTCTATCATGAAATGGCTGAGCTTATTCATAAAATCAGTGAATATGATTTTGATAAAGCTTTTGATTTATCAAATCATCTGATATCGTTATATCCTAATAGACCAGCAATGATAGAAGAGATTAGAATATTTAAGGTTAAGTTAAAAGATGTGATTAGAGCTATTGAAATGACTGATCAGGATATAACTTGGTATTATCAAATATCTCAAGGACAATTTATCAATATAGATGATGATACGAATATTGCTAAAAAAATGATTGTGTTGAATTCACCAGATTATATACAATTACCAGATCATTATGATATTCATGAATATCATATTATGGAAATGTTCGCCAATCAATTAAAAGATCAGCATATGAAAAGAGAACTTCAAAAGACATTAAAAGGTAAAGGAGCATTCCGTCGCTTTAAGGATTTCATCTATAAAAATCAATTGAACACTGCATGGCAACAATTCTTATATGAAACTCATAGAGAATTGGCTATTCAATGGTGTCATAAACATAATATAGAGTTTGTAGAATAATCAAATGATTTGAATTTTATGATAATTCTTATTGAAGAAAATAAAATATAGCTTTATAATGACAATGTCATGGATGTCTTCTTATTGTAGCCTTTAAGGCTAGTGCTGCTCCATGATATAAGTTCCCTTATTGTTTTATGGTAGGCTTTTAGCTGAATCCACGTTTCAACAATGATAGGGAACTTTTATTTTATGTTTTGAGTTTTTATTTAGATGAAGCTTTATCTTTAGACGGAGAGAGTTTCATCTTTTTTACATATTCTAATCTAAAGATAACATATTTATTCTAATGAAAATATTATAGGTAATATTTGAAAAAAGAAACAGCCCATGCAATATTGTATGGGCTATTCAAGCTAGATGAAAATTGAGGTAATCTATATTTTCTTCTAGACTTAATTATCATTTCATTTCATTGTTATTCATTATATCATTTAGTTTTATTGCCTTTTTTGGTTGTCGTGTCCATGTCTTTTCCTGCTGTTTGATAATAAAATTCTTGAGTGGCTGTAATTTGAAATCTACATCAAATTTTTCAAGACAATCATAGTATTCTTTCCTATCTTCTTCATATATAATGATAGGGCTGACATTATGAATAAGCAGATAATAATTCATGATTGTTCTTCCAGTTCTTCCATTTGCATCAGCAAATGGATGAATATTTTCAAAACAGGCATGAAGGTAACTTGCCACAGTGAAAACATCTTCTCCTTCATACTCATTTATTTCTTCGAGCAGTTCTTGAAGATCGCTTTCGACATTTTCAGGATAACTTCCTACTTCATATTTACCTGTAATATAATCATGTTTTTTGAATTCTCCTGGTCTTTCATGATTCATATCATAACGATATGAATCATATGTTCCTTTTGAAAGTTCGTAATGAATCTTCTTGATAAGAGGAATACTTAAGGGTACCTTGTCAATAATTTTATCAAGCAAAAAATGATAACAATCTTTTTGATTTTGAATTTCAAAAAGTGTCCTTAAATCTCCAGTGTAATTGGATACTTTCCCTTTTTCAAATATATCTCTTGTATCATGGTAATCTGTGTTTTGATTTTCAATTTTGTTCGAGTGATAAGCAAAAAGTATTTTAAAATCAAGTAATTGAGCTTCAAGTTCATCTTTATTTTTATAGTATATTCTATACATGATATTCACCACCTGAAAATTATTATACAACAATTTTACTAAGAATTTATAGAGAAAGTTGTACTCTTTCAACTATTTTCAATATAAAATATGGGAAATCTGGTTGAAAGGCATTGTAAAAATCTTATTAAGTTCTTTGGATAATAAAAGGACTTCACACATTTAAAGATAAACTAATAGGAAAATTTAATGGTAGAGAATAAACTTCACATAAAGATATTGAAGCTATCAATCATTTGTTTAAATAAAACTTTATAAAATTGATAAAAAATTATAGATATTAAATGAATAACTTGTCTGTATTTTTATTAGTTGAATTAAAAAAAGAATAATTATTATAGAAAGAGTAGACTTAATTATTCAAAAAATAAATTATGGTAATAAGAATAAAAGACAAGCAAATTTGGTTACTATTGCTTGTCTTTGTTTCTCCATGTTATAAAAACATCTTTGCCGCAATGGGCTAATCCAATATAAATAACTTTGCCTGACATATTGGCGTCATAATGATTTTTTTGAATTTGTTGAATAGCTTGATTAGAAAGCTGTTCTATTTTTTCTTTGTTTGTTGAATATTTGAATTCCAATATATAAGAAGGTGATATTGCACTTTTTGCTTTTAGAATAATATCACAACGACCTTTTCCGGCTTCTTTATTACTGATGATTTCATAGTCATGGGATAACCATGCACACATTCCTAGAAACATTACATGATAGCTATTTTCATTTTGCAAATCATGATAAGATGGTAATGTCAATAAAATGTGAGTATAATAATTTTCAAAATCAATTTGATTACCAAACAATAATGCATCGCATAATCCGGATAGATCTGTTGAAGAAATATTGAGATAATAAGAGGTTAATTGCTGAAATTCTTTTTGCACTTCTTGATTTGGAATACGTAAAATATATCTATCAATTTGCAAAGAATTTGTTTTTTCTGTTGTTAAGTATCCTGCATTAACAAATAACCCCCATAGATTAGGAGTATTACTGACTTCAAAAAAACTTGTTTCCATTTGTACGAGTGTTTCAAGTTTTCCTGTTTCAATAAGTTTTTCATATCCTTGCTTAAAAGATGTATCACATTCTTTCATCGCATCTTTAATCATTTTATTAGAGCTTGTATTGACCCAATAAGGTCTTAATTCTTTATTGTCGATATAATTAATAATAGACCAGGGGTTATAAATTTCCATGTTTCCAATATGATAGCCATCATACATAGCTTTGACTTTATCATTCAATGAAAGTCCATAATATTCTAGCATAGCTTTTGTTTCTGTTTCTGTAAATCCGAAATATTGACTATAATGCTGATCTGTAAGAGTGCAAACAGCTGGATTATTTAAATCACTAAAAATATTTTCTTTAGCAACTCTTTGTATGCCTGTCAACATAGCATATTGCAGACTTGGAGAAGTTTTTAAGGCATTATGAAGTAATGAAGCTAAACCGCTTTTGATATCATCATAAAATTCACCGACATGTGCTTCGATAAAAGGTGTATCATATTCATCTATAAAAACCATAACTTTTTGATGGTAATATTTTTCCATCCTTTTCATTAAAAAATCTAATGATTCGCTTATCGTATTTAAGCTATTATCATGAATTAAAGCATCAACAATTCTGTTATAACGACTTTTTTCAAATTGAGACATATTAGAAAATACATGTTCATTTTTTTCATAAATATCTTGTAAAGTTGTTTTTATTGATAAAATAAATTGTTCTTTATGACCTTTAGCATTAGCAAAAGATATAAAGATGGTTGGATATTGATTTATGTATGAAGCATATTCTGTCTGCATAATCTTTGTATTTTTGAATATGTCTTTTGAATTTTTAGTTATGTCAAAAAACTCAGCCATCATAGACATATTAAGAGTTTTACCAAAACGTCTTGGTCGTGTAATTAAGGTTACAGTCGTTTTTCTTTCGAGAAAATCTTTAATCATTAAACTTTTATCTACATTATAATAATTTTCAGATATAAGTTTATGATAATCCATGACTCCAATAGGTAAAGCCTTTTTCATTGTTACACCTTCTTCCTTGTTATAAGTATAACATAAATGCCACTTTATCAAAACAAATTCTTTTCTTTGAATATTATGGAAGTCGATATACAAAATACTTATTGTGTTTTATTTCTTTTAATGAGAAAATATATGGTAGAAAAAGTAAATAATGAGGATATTATCATGGGTAAAATGACGACATTTGAAGACTTAGAAAAAGAAAATATGCAACTCAAAAAAAGAATAGAATATTTAGAAAAGCTTTTAGATAAACATCATATTGTTTATCATCAAATAGAAAAGGAAAATCATTTCATTAATAGTGAAGTCATTACCCCAAGACATGCGATTATATTTTATCGACTTTTTAAAGGGAGAAAAGATGTTTATAGTCAAAGACATATTAATAAAGATGGGAGAGTTGGATATTATCCTCAATGTGAAAACTTTTGGAAAAATGAAATCTGTTTGAAAAAAACAAATAAAAAAATAAAATGTAAAGATTGTCCAAATAAAAAATGGAAAGTGTTAAATCAAAGAGTTGTTATGGAGCATCTTAAAGGAAATGATATCAATGGTAATGATGTCATAGGTATTTATCCTATGTTAGAAGATGAAACTACAAACTTATTGGTATTTGATTTTGATAATCACGAAGTCGGAACAGATGGTGAGAATGTTGATAATAGTTGGAAAGAAGAGGTCAATGCTTTAAGAGAAATTTGTCAATTACATCAAATTGATATTCTTGTAGAAAGATCACGATCAGGTAGAGGGGCTCATCTTTGGATTTTTTTTGAAGAAGCTTTACCTGCTATAACAGCAAGACGTTTTGGTAGAGCGCTATTAAATATAGGTGCTCAATCTATTAATTTAAAAACATTTCAAACATATGATCGTATGATTCCTGCACAAGATCATTTGGCGGATGATGGGTTAGGAAATTTAATTGCCTTACCATTACAGGGCCAGGCTTTGAAAAAACAAAATAGTGCTTTTGTAGATGAAAATTGGAATGTTTATCCCCATCAATGGGAATGTCTTGAAAAAGTTAAAAAACTATCATTGGAATTTGTAGAAGAGAAACTTGAATTATGGAAAGATAAAGATATATTTAGTGAGAATTATGATTATTCGATATCTCAACCATGGATTAAAGAAAATCATTTTCATAAAGATGATGTCAATCATCATGTTGACATCAAATTTGCAAATATGGTTTATATTGATACAAGAAGTTTGAAGCCAAGAATTCAAAATCAAATAAGACGTTTAGCAGCTTTTAGAAATAAAGAATTTTTTAAGAGAAGAGCAATGGGATTATCTGTTAGAGGGATGAATTCATGGATAGAATGCGCAATTGATATAGATTATTGGATTTGTTTGCCTAGGGGATGTTTATCAGTTCTTCAAAATGAATTAGAAAAAAGTCAAATTACATATCATATAGAAGATCTTAGAAATTCGCAAAAGAAAATAGATGTCAATTTTATAGGTCAATTATATGATAATCAACAAAAGGCATGTGAAACATTATTAGAAAATGATATAGGAATTTGTCATGCAACGACTGCGTTTGGCAAAACTGTTGTTGGAACAAACTTGATAGCTCAAAGAAAAGTGAATACACTCATTGTCGTTCATACCAATTTGATTATGAATAACTGGGAAGATGATCTTAACCGTTTTTTAAGTGTTCATGAGAAATTACCAACATACACAACTCCATCAGGGATAAAGAAAACAAGAAAGAGTATTATTGGGAAATTATATAGTAATCATAATTCTGTAACTGGTATTATTGATATTGCTATTGTCAATTCACTCATTACAAAAGGTGAAATCAAAGATTTGGTTAGGAACTATGGGATGATTATTGTAGATGAATGTCATCATAGTGCATCTGCTATGCTGTATGATGTACTCACTGAAGTTCGCGCTAAATATGTTTATGGATTTACTGCAACTCCAAAAAGAGAAGATGGTTTGGAACAAAAAACTTTTATGCAATTAGGACCTATTCGATATCAGTTTACGACCAAGCAAAGATTACAACTTCAAAATGTCAATCATTATATCTTCCCACGTTTTACGAGATTCATAGATTTAGAAAATACAAAAATATCAATAAATGAAATGTATCAAAAATTGATTCATGATCAAGAAAGAAATCAACAAATTCTTACAGATATAAAAGAAGCACTTCAAAATAAACGTACACCATTGATTATTACAAAATTTAAGGAACATGCTCAATATTTATATGAACAATTACAGGGACGAAGTGACCATATTTTTCTGTTGGTTGGGGGTAAAGGTCATAAAACCAACAGACAAATACGTGAAAAACTCAAAAATATTAATAAACAAGAAAGTGTTATCTTAGTAGCAACAGCACAATATGTAGGAGAGGGCTTCAACTTTCCTAGATTAGATACTTTATTTTTAACCGTTCCTGTATCTGTAGAGAGTAACATAGAACAATATTCAGGAAGATTGCATAGAGATTTTGAAGGAAAAAAAGATGTTATTATTTATGATTATATTGATTCACATATAAAAACATTGGAAAAAATGTATCATAAACGTATGAGAACGTACAAAAAGATGGGCTATGAAATATGTACAACATTACATGTCCGTGAAGATGAAATTCAAATGATATATGATAACTCTGATTATCAAAAAATATTTGATAAAGATATAGAATGTGCTAATGAAAGTATTGTGATTTCAAGTCCAGGTTTAAGTCAAAAAAGTGTTAATTATTATTTAAGATTGTTTCAATCTAAGTTAAAAGAAAATATTTCCATAACAATTCTCACTTTAGATTCTAAAAGTTATCCAAAAAATATGATTGAAAAAACGAACATATTGATTCAAAATTTAAAAGAAAATGCTATTCATGTGATTGTTACTTCATCTTTATATGAACATTACGCTATAATTGATAAAGAAATGATCTGGTATGGGAATATGAATTTACTATCAAATGTTAAAGAACAAGATTATATGATGAGAATTTCACACCAGCAATTAGTATATGAATTATTACAAGAAACACAAAAAGTGATGAAAGAAGGAAAAGAATGAAAGTTAAAGAATTAAGAGATTTATTAAAAGATAAAGACATAAAGCTGATTAATGATGCTTTTGTAGAAGTTTACAAAGCTTTACCAAAATCAAAAAAAGAAGAATTAGATAGTGTTATTGAAAGTATTGTGAAAGGTGAAGGTAAGAAAAAAACAGTTAAACAAGAAGAAGTTTCATTAAATGATTTATTTGTTGAAATTCAAGATTTTTTACAGGATGCTTATCATGGCTTTTATATAGCCCCTAATCGTATTGTGCCTAAAAAAGAAAGGCCTAAATGGCGTTATAAAGTCAAAAGATATTTAAAGATTTTATTTGAGGTTTCCTCAGATCATCCTGATTTTTTACAAGTTGTTATATTGATTCGTGAAATTTATAAGGTGTTAAGTTATGGCTGTGGTGTTTATGTTTTTTCAAGTGATGATCCTTTTGCATCAGTTGGTATCGCTCAAGAAGAGTTATATGAAGAATATATAAAACGACAGATGCAATTACCAGTCACAGAAGAGACAATACGAGAGATGGTTACTGGTGCAACACATTGTTATTTGAGTCGTGAATGTTTGCATGAAATGTTATACGGCGTTTTAAACTTTCATATTCAAAAACTGGAATATCGTGATATGGTTAAAGAATATGGTCAAAAATTTATTGAGTCACAGAAAAAGTTTATTGCTTCATTAGAACGTTATGATGATAGACTTTATGAAGCAACTTCATTACTGAATGAAACGAATGATGTTGTTTTCATTTTTCACTATGGTTCCTTTGAAAAGGCTCTTCAATATTATTTTAAAAACAGCTATGAACGTAATCAGGAAGTGACTCTTTATAAAGTTTTGATGTTAACAGAGATATTCTTTTCCAAAAAAGAATGGATTGAAGCTTATGAGTATGGTTTAAAATTAAATATTGAACCTAGACAAAGCTTACAAGATAAATATAAAAAATATAAAGCATAAAAAAGGAGAACGACTATGTCAGAAAGAGAATATATAAGAAGTGCAACAATAGATATCATAACAAATCAAGTTCAAGATCATTTAGATGAAAATACAATGAATATGTATCAAAAAATGTTAGATCAAGGAATGAGTGAAGAAAGAGCGATAGAATTACTTGCCTTTTATATGGAAATGTATATCCAGGAAAATTTTCATTTACAGGAATTTAATAATGAAAAATGGAAAGCGTTTTTAGATAACTTGGAACCCATTTATCATGTGCCAGGTGAATATGAATTTGATGCTCAGGAAGAACGTCGTAATTTAAGACATATTCAAAGAGAATATGGAAAATTAAAATCTGATGTTGAAGAATTGGAAGATGAGCTTTTTGTGATTGAATCTCATTTATTAGTATTACATGCCCTGTATAAGATTGATACATTTGAAGCGAAGAAGATTATACATATTGTCATGAATCGTTTATTAGATTTGAAGAATCATTATACAAGTGATTATACAGATTATACAACTGAAGACATTTTATCTTTAGCAGACGGATTAGAGAAAATGTGTAATCCTTATATCAATCCACAGTTATATGATTATTTATCAAAGTTTGTTGATTTAAAAGATGAATCACAGTTTGATTATATTTTTAAAAATATTTTTCTATGTTTGTCTAGAATATTAGTCAGCATGGATAGATTTGAAAAAGATCTTGGAAAAAATGGCTATTTCCGTTTTATTAGTCAATATATTGATCTTGAGGCTTGTATTGATGATGGGCCAGCATTTATCTTTAACGAAAATACATTAAAAAAGTAAGAGGTTGTTATGGAATATAAAGATTATATGAATCAGATTCAACAAAGATTGAATACAATGAGTGCAGAAGAAAAGAATCAATGGATTTATCAATATGCCAGGGTTCTTGATAAAAGTCAACGTCAAAAAATGTTAAAAAGTTTAAATTTTGAACATTCTCAAATCATCAATTTTCATGAAAAAGACTTTCAACAATTTATCAAGGATGTGAGTGATGGGGAATTAACGATACCTGCAACAGAAGAGGATGATTATTATTATGGCTATGATTCAGAATATATAACGTATTATACAAAAGAATGTGATCTTTTAAATCAATTGAATGATTATATTCAAGATGCTTTTCTATATATCAATAATTGTCAATATCAGCAGGGATTCAATATTCTTCAAAAGCTGCAAGATTTAGAATATGAAACTGTATATGATTATGGGGATATATATGAATTATCTTTTGCAGAGTTATTTGAAAATAACTTGATGGATGTTAGCCTTGAACAATATTCACTTTATTATTTATATGCTGCTTTTCAGCTACATCGAAATATATCTGAAATGTATTCATATTTCAATCAGAGTAAGGTTGAATATGTTCTCAGCGATTTAATGGCTTTTGGACCAGAAGAGATAACACTGAGTGATGATGAATATGATCGATGGATATCATTTTTAGAAAATACGCCAGGAGACTATGCAGCAAAGCTTTTAAGAGATATATGCTTTCTTTATGGAGATATCAATCAATTAACAAAAATGACTTTCGAGATAGGAGCTAAACATCCATCTTTATATCTAGATGTTATTGACTATGATCTTTCTTTACATCAATTAGAACATGCTAAATCTATCGCATCACAGGCTTTCAAGCAGCTAGATGAAGGTTTAACGATACGTTCAAAGATTGCCGAAACACTGATTCCATACTGTCCAGATGATATAGAGTTGTATAAAATATCTTTCTTATCCAATCCTCAGATTAATCATTGTTTGCAATTATATACATTAGATTGTGATATCGCTTTTATAAAAACTGAATTTCAGAAGAAAAACTATGCTATTCGTTTTGAATTTGCAACCCTAGAACAAGAAAAAGCTTCTTTATCTTCTGATCAAAAAGAGATTCTTTTATTTTTCTTAGGAGACTACGAAAATATTCTTGAAAAAGCTGAAAAAGATCAAAATAATCTTGGATGGTCATCAAATTTAAAAGGAATACTTATACCATTATTACTCATGTATCTGAAACCAGAAAAGATGCATTTTGTGGCTGATGATGCAGTTATGGATGATTTAAGGCGTAGTTTAAAAGTAAGTGGAGAAGATTTCTATCAGTTATTTCATATCTGGAAAGAAAAATACATGATAACTGATGAATTCAAAAAGAAATGTATCCAATGGTTAAAAGATGAAATCGAACAAAGAACTGAGGTTATTGTAGGAGGAACTCATCGTCATAGCTATTATGAGGTTGCACAAGAAATTGTTGTTTTATCAGAGATTTTATATCTCAATAAAAACATTACAAGCATGGAAACATTTGTGAAAGACTATATCAAAAAATATTCACGTAAACATGCTTTTAAAACTGAAATGTTAAAATATGCAAAACAAGTATAATGTCTACATTTTGTTTTATAAAACCGTTTGAAAAGAACGGTTTTTTATGTCATTATATGCTATAATATGAATAATTGAGAGAAAGGGAAGATTTATGCATAATTTATTTGATGTGATACCAAATCAATTTTTCTATATTTTTATAGGTGATAATAAGCGTATATTGTCAGATTGTGTCTATTTAGCTTATCAGTCATTTCAAAATGATCTTTCTTTTTCATGTACAAGGGAACAGCTATTAACGATATTTCAGGATTACTTTGAAACACATCTTACTACGATTGACAGTGAAGAAAGTTTGAACAATTCTAGAGATAAGGCTTTGTATGTATTAAAGCGTTTAAAGGATTGTGGATGGATTCATGAAGAGGTTGGTGAAAATTATGAAGTGTTTATCACTTTTGAAGATTATAGTATTCAGATTATGGATTGTTTGTTTCATTTAGAAGATGTAAGAGAAAGTGAAGAATATTCAGGACTTATATATAATATATATACATCATTTCAAAACTTTGATATTCATCGAGGAGATTTGATTTTTGAAACAGCTTATGAAAATACCAAAGATTTAATTCATAAATTAAAAAATTTGAATTCCAATATCAAAAAATATATTCAAAAACTATTAGATGATGGCATAAAAGATGACTTGCAGGCATTATTAAATTCTTTACTGCAGGAATATCAGACAAAAATCATTGATCGTGCCTACTACAATCTGACAACCTATGATAATCCTTCTAAATATCGTCAGAGCATTCTTTCACGTATTCAGGAAGTGATGGATAATCAGGATTATGTCAGTTTGATTATTCATAATATTATGGAAAGAAAAGGTATCGAACATGATCATGCTTATGATTTATTGATGAATCAGAAAGAATATATCATGCAATCTTTTGAACATATTGAGGATATCATGCAGGAAATTGATAGTAAGAATAATAAATTTATTGAATCAGCGATTCATCGTATCACTTTCTTATTGAACAATCAAAATGATATTGAAGGAAAAATCAATAATATCATAAAATCCATTGCCAGTGGAAATGATGTTAATGATTTAGGTAATATCTATATCAATCAGATGATTAATCGTGATTCTTTATATATTCCTCGTCAAATAAGTAAACCAATGAAAACACAAATCGAAGATACTGTCATTTTAGATGAAAAGGAAAAAATGGAATCTATAGAAAGAATCAAAAGATCAGAAAATTATTCTCATAAAAAAATTGAAGAAAAAGTGATGTTATTATTAAAGAATGGACCTTTTAAAGGTTCACAATTACCATTAGAGACACAAAATGATTTGATTTATTTTGTCTTTATTTATCTTTATGGATTTAGCTATCAGACCAAATATCAGGTAGAGCCTTTAAATGAAGAAGTGATAATCAATCATTATCGTTTTCAGGACTTTTTGGTAAAGGAGAGATGACATGAATAAATATCAGCAGGCCACAACATTTTATAATCATTATGTACGTTTAAGTGACTCGAAAAAAGAAGAATTTTCACGTTTGTGTAATAAATTATTGAGTTATAACTATATCTGTGCCAGTCGTCCTAAAGATCAGGATGACTATTATAAAATTGTTAGTGAATTAGATTTATATGTTCAATACTTTGCATTAATGGATTATGTTGTAGAACATCATCAAGTAGATAAAGTCATTAATTTATATAATTTACAAAATTATAATCGTTATACATTGAAGAAAAATGAATCCATTGTTTTATTGCTTTTTAGAAGATTCTATTATCAGAAGATGCAGGAAGTTTCATTAATAGATCAGATTACAATGACAATGGAAGAACTTCATGACGCTATGATTGTCACAGGATTATTTGAAAAACGCATCAATAAAGGTGAAATGAGAGACATATTGCGTATTTTAAGACGTTATCATATTATTGACACAACAGGACAAAGTGATGATGATCAATCAATCATTATCATTTATCCAACAATACTCTATGTTTTGCCAGTTCAACGGATAGAAGATATTGATCATCGATTAGCAGAATACAGCAGACAAGGTGGTGACAAAAGTGAAGAAGCTCGTGAAGATGAAGATTATTAACTGGCATCTTTTTAGTAATGAAACAATTGAAATCAAAAATAATGTCGTGATTACTGGAGAAAATGGAACAGGAAAGTCAACATTGCTGGATGCCCTTCAATATGTTTTAACTGCAGGGAAAGCCAAATTTAACAGTGCAGCTAATGATTCTGGAAAACGTAATATAGAAGGGTATATGCGTGGAAAACTAGGACGAGAAGGTAAGCCATTTTTACGTACTGGGGATGTAGTTTCTTACATTGTCTTAGAATATTTTGATGAAACATCCAAACGTTCACAACTAATAGGTGTCGTCCTTGAATTAAGTCAGGCCAATATAAAAAAGGAACTCTTTTTTCAAGTTTTAGACCAAAATATACAGGATGATTTGTTTATTCATAAACGACATATTTATAATCGTAACGAATTTAGAAAAGAATTACAAAGACGCAAGCTTAAAGCCAATTTTGCAGATAAGAAGAGTCAGGTTCCTTCACTTTTTAGACAAAGTTTAGGTGTCTCTTCAAAATATTTTGAACTGATACCTCGAGCCCTGGCATTTAAGCCTATTAATCAGGTATATAATTTTATTTATGATTTTTTATTGAATGAAGATCCTGTCAAAATTGATGATTTACGTAATAATATTCATGCTTATAGACATTTAAGTGATGTCTTAAAAGAACAACAGAAGCGTATGGAACTATTAGAACAAATTGAAAGAACATACCAACAATATCAAAAAACACTGAAACATTTAAAAAATTATGAATTTGTAAAAGATGTGTTTTATATAGAAAGCTTAAATTATCAAAAAGGACAATTGGTACAGGGAATTGCGAAAAACAAAAAAATGATTCAAGATATGGAACAACAGATATCTTTGATTCAAAATCAGTTGCATGATTTACAAAAAGATGTCTTTCAATTGGAAAGTACTCTTGAATCTAATGAAAGTTATCGTTTAAAAAAAGAACTGGAAGAAAATCTTCACCAGCAACAAAGACGTTTTGAACAGGTATCTCAAGACTATCAGCTCTATATATCACAATTACAGGAAGATATCACAATGTTAAAGCGTTTAAGAATGAAAGAGACTTTTGTTGAACGTATTCAAAATCAAGATTATGATAGTCAGTATTTAAGTGAACAGCTTTTTGATATCCGTAATGATTTAAATGAAAGACGAAATGTCAATATGCAAAAAATAGCTCAATATAATCATGAGTTCAAACAGCTTAGAGAAACCAGTCAGCAGTTCAATAAACAGATGGAACTGTTGAATCGTAATCGTTTTTATTATCGCAAAGAAGTCAGTGAATTAATCGAAGTTCTTTCAGTGAATCTGGAAGAATATTTTCAGCAAAAAGTTGAAGTTAAGCCTTTATGTGAATATCTGGAAGTAACAGATGAATCATGGCGTCAGGCTATTGAAGGTTATCTCAATACGCAGCGCTTTGATTTGATTATTGAACCTGTTTATTTTCAAAAAGCTATGCAAATTTATGAACAATATAAAGCAGAACATCATATTTTTGGTGTCGGTATTGTAAATGTGATTCCTTTACAGAAATATTCTCAAACAGCAGAAAATAGCTTGGCACAGTTTGTGACAAGTTATAATAGCTATGCCAAAAATTATGCCAATATGATTTTAAATAAGGTTCATTGTGTTGAACATGTTGAAGATTTGACACAATATCCAATTGCAATCACAAAGACATGCATGGTTTATCAAAATTATGCTGTGAGAGCTATCAATCCTAAAATCTACCAACAACCATATCTTGGACAAGAAGCTATGAAAATTCAAAAGCAGATCATTCACCAAAAATTAACTGATTTAAAGCAGGAGATGACACAGATAGAAAAACAAAAACAGGATGCATCAAGAATTGTCCATTGGATTGAACAGTCACATATCAGCGATCTTGTTAGAAATTTCTATATTATTGATGATTATTGTCTGCTTGAAAAACAAATTCAGGATTTAAAAACACGCTTAAGTGAGATTGAAGAAGATGATTCCATTATGACTTTGATGTTCCAGCTTGAACATCTTCAAAAAGAATTGAAAACAGTTCAAAATCAGCTGACAGAGAAACAAAATCAATATAGTTATGAAACAGTCAGCATGGAAAATAACCAGAAGTCTTTAGAATCTTTGGAACAGACTTTGTCATCTTTACCACCACTTCCTGTAACACTTGATCCAGAAGTTGAAAAAATCAAACAACGTTACCAAAAACGTTATGGCAGATATCAGTATCAGACAATCAATCATCAGCTGCAATCACGTATCAATGAAGATAATGCACAAGTTATCAAAGATCAAAAAGATGTGGAATATCATATGCGTTCCTTTAATCATGAAGCTAAAATGGGTTATGAAGAAAGTGTTGAAAACATTGATGCCTATTTAACGATGTATTATCAGTTAAGAGATATCGAAATTGTGAAGCGACAGGAAGATGTTCGTCAGGCACGCATGAAGTGTGAAATGTCTTTCCAGGAATCATTTATTTCAAGGCTTTATGAAAAGATTCAACAAGCTAAAAAAGACATTCAGGAACTGAATAAAGGATTGAAAAATAAAAACTTTAATGGAGATCACTATGAATTTGAAGTCAATCCAAGTCGCCGACCAGAATATCGACAATATTATGATATCATCAGTACAAACCAGCAATATAACAGCGACAATTTATTTGTTACGACGTTATCACAAGAAAATCGTCATGTTATGGATGAGCTGTTTAAACAAATGGCTTTATTAGATGATAATGAAAGTGGAGAAAAGTTACTCAGAAAATATACAGACTATCGTGAATATCTTGATTATGATATCAAGATAACTCATGAAAATGGTGATTTCACAAAGTTTTCTAAGGTCAATCGTGAAAAATCAGGTGGAGAGACACAGACACCATTTTATGTTGTGATTGCTTCAAGCTTTGAACAGCTTATTAAGCAACGATATCAGGAAGATTCAGGATGTGTTGTTTTATTTGATGAAGCATTTAATAATATGGATGAAACAAGGATTCAGTCTATGATGAAATTTTATAATGAACTCAATGTTCAGATTATTATTGCAGTTCCACCTGATAGGGCTAGTACAATTATGCCTTATGTTGATACCACTTTAGCGATTATCAAATCTGGAGATCATTCTTTTGTCGAGGAAATCATTCATGAATAAATGTGGAAAATTGGTTTTAAATCATTTATTAGATAAATATGAACGTAGTGTTTTGTCTAAACAAGGCTCAGATAAACATTTACGTATTCATACACCAGTGCGTAAACTGTTTCCTAAATATGATAACAGTGATTATTATCATGAACGTTTGTTGATTGATGAAGCACTTCATGATTTAAGAGAATTACATATCGTGAGTTTATCAATGGACCTAGATGGTATTGATGATATTGAACTTTCTTTAATGAATATTGAAAAAGCCTATCAATATGCAAATCGAACTTTTTCTTTAGAAACAAGAAAGACAGTTATTCAGCTATTGGAACAGACAACATTTTCATATGAATGGTTGGAGACTTTTCGCGTAGATATGTTAAAAAAGCTTTCTTTGTTTCAGTCGGTTTATCGTTATTTGAATCTTGATGATATTCAGGAAATCAAAGATATTTTCACTGTTTTAAAAGCTTTGCCATTACAAAATTATGAAATTTCATTAAGAAAGTTTTCTTTAGCAATTTTAAAAGATTCTAAACGTTTAGAAGTTATCAAAACACGTTTATTACATATTTTATTTGATTACTGTCCGGAAAGTTTTGCGGATGAAGATGATGCTTTTGCATATTTCAATATTATGAAAAATCCTGGTTTTCTCTATTTAAGGGGACGCATGGTCATTGAACTCAATGGTCAAGTCATTGATTTAGGGCGTTTAAAAAGTCCCTTTTCTTTGATGAGTGAAAATATAGAACAATTACATATCTTGGATATCCAAGATCAGAATGTTTTGACCATTGAAAATCTGACTTCATTTTATGATACTGTTTTAGATAATACACTTGTGATTTACTTAGGTGGTTATCATAATGCTTTAAGACGTTCGTTGCTGACAAAAATATATGCGCTTTATCCCCATCTAAAGTTTTATCATTTTGGTGATATTGATGCAGGAGGATTTTATATCTATTATCATTTAAAAGAAAAAACACAGATTCCTTTTGAGATGCTTGGCATGGATATTCCCACATTACAGCACTATCAGGCTTATTGTAAATCCTTAACGCAAAATGATAGACGTCGATTAGAGAAACTGCAGGAAAAACATCATTTAGAAGTTATCAGTTATATGCTAACGCACAATTGTAAGCTGGAACAGGAAATTGTGAATCTGTAATCAAAACATTTTCAAAGAGTCATGATATGGCTCTTTTTATTATGACAAAATATGATATAATGTGCACATATAAGGAGAATTCATCTATGAAAACTGATTTTAATTTATTAACTTTATTTTCTAATCCAAATAATATATCTATTGCTAAAAGTTATGATCGTTATGATAATGTTTTAAGCATTGATCTTGAACAAGTGGAAAATGGATATCATGTTGATGCTGTCGTGAGAGTTAGAAGTGAAGAGTTTCAATGTTCTTTTTCCTTTGATGAGGAGTACAGTTTAACGGATTACAATTGTGAATGTATCTGGTGCCGTGATGGGAGCCCATGTGCTCATATTGGTGCAGTTTTATTGAAGTTAAATCAACTGGAGATTCCATCTTTTCCATACCACTATACCAATTCTCAAATTGAAGAAGAAAAAAAGCGACAAGAAGAACATCGCCAACAACAACTTCAGCGCGCTTATGCTTTAAGAGCTTTAGAAACAAATAATTTAATTCAACAAAATAAAGAATATTATCATAATCAGGTAAGCTCATCAATTTCTCATGAAAAATATCAATTAACACCTTCTTTTTATAATGACGATGATGATTTATATTTAGAATATAAGATTGGTAATACGAAAAAATACATTATTAAGAATATTGATGAATTCTTGGAACATATAGAGAATGAGGAGCAGGTCAAATATGGCAAATTTCTACAATTTGTTCATACACGTGAAGCTTTTACAGATGAAGCATTAAAACAGATTGATTTTCTTAAAAATGCTAAAAATACAATGAATGAGATTTATCGCGATAACTACTTTTTTGATTTTCGAAGAGATTTCAATATAGGAAGATATTTATATATTCATACAGAATTTATTGATGAATTTTATGATGTCTATAAAGAATTAGATTTAAATCATTGCCATTTTGAAAATATTGATTATGCTATCAAAGTGCGATTAATCAAAGACAATCATTACTATATACTTCGTGTCACAGATGAAAATGTCTTTTATCATGGTAATCATTATATTTATTTTATTTCAAAATCTGATTCACAGACAAATATTCAGCGTCTTCAGATAAATTTAAATGATAAATCTTTTGATGCTTTACTTCATTTACTTAAAGAACCTATCTTTATTAAAGAAGAAGATTTTGATGACTTTTATAAATATGTATGGACACCTATGCAAAATTCTTTTGATTTAGAATGTGATTTTGAACTTATCCAGTCATCTTATACTTTTATTAAAATATATGGTGATATGAATGAAAATGAACAAATTTATTTTAAGATTTATTATGAAGATGAAAATCAAAATCGAATTCATGCTTTTCAAAATGATTTAATGACAACCGTTCAACAGGATATTGTAGAAACATATTTTCGTGAACATTGTCAGCAAATTGATGAAAAGAATGGTTGTGCCTATTTTAATAGTTATGATGAAAAAACATATGAATTTATGCATACAGGTATTGAATTTCTCCAACAATACAGTGAAATATATATTTCAGAAGCATTAAAGAAAATTGGGAAACCTGTTCATTATCAAATTCAGGTCGGTGTTAAAGTTGATCATGATCTTATATCTTTAGATATGAAAAGTACTCAAATTCCACAAATGGAAATTGCTGAAGTTTTGTCGAAATACCGTCGCAAAAAGAAATTTCATCGTTTAAAAAGTGGTGAACTTCTTTATCTTGAATCACCTGATTTGGAAGAACTATCAAATTTTATGGATGAATATCATATCAATGCAAATGATATTCAAAATGGAAGTCTGACTTTAAATAAAAATCGTGTATTTGCATTGGATAATAATGCAACAGAATTACAACATATACAAATTGAAAGAGATGAATCCTTTCAAAAACTTATTCAACAATTTCATCAGCATACACAACATCTTTATCCTTTAACACCATACTACAATCAACTATTGAGAGATTATCAAAAAGAGGGTTATCAATGGTTACGAACACTTTATGAATTGGGATTCAATGGGATATTGGCTGATGATATGGGATTAGGAAAAACATTACAGGTTATTGCTTTGTTGGATCAGTTAGAAACAAACAAGCCAAGTTTAGTTGTATGTCCTTCTTCGTTAATTTATAACTGGGAAGATGAAGTTCATAAGTTTTCTCAAACTTTACCAGTGACATGCATTGTATCGGATGCGAATACAAGAAAAACGATGATACATGCGATTTGTGGTAAACATCTTTATGTCACTTCTTATGATTATATACGTCGTGATATAGAGTTATATGATGCTATTGAGTTTGAATACGTGATTCTTGATGAGTCGCAATATATCAAAAACCAGAAAACAAAAAATGCAACATCTGTTAAACAACTCCATGCTCTGCATAAATTAGCACTGTCAGGAACACCTATAGAAAATTCACTAGCTGAATTATGGTCAGTCTTTGATTTTTTAATGCCACAGTATTTATATAATTACCATTATTTTCAAAAGAAATTTGAAACAGATATTGTCAAAAATCAAGATCAAAAGAAAATTCAACAACTTCAAAAAATGGTTTCACCATTTATTTTAAGAAGAAATAAAAAAGATGTCTTATTAGAATTGCCTGATAAGATAGAAAAAACACAATTGATTCCTTTTACACAACAGGAAAGTGAATTGTATTTTGCCAATCTTGCTCAAATTAATACACAACTTCAAGAATTATTTCAAATGGAAAAAGTTGATAAGATTGTGATTTTATCAATGTTGACAAAACTAAGACAAATCTGCTGTGAACCAAGAATGATATATGATAATATTTATCAAAGTTCATCTAAGATGAAAGCTTGTATGGATTTGATTTGTAATTATAAAGCCAACCATCAACAAGTCTTATTATTTTCATCTTTTACAAAAGTCTTCGATTTGATGGAAGAAGAACTAAAATTAAATGGCATTCGTTATTTTATCTTAACTGGTGGAACTTCTAAGGAAACAAGACGAGAACTTGTACAGCGTTTTCAAGAGGGTGAGGCTGATGTCTTTTTGATTTCTTTAAAAGCAGGAGGAACAGGACTTAATCTAACAAAGGCACAGGCTGTTATCCACTATGATCCATGGTGGAACATTTCTGCTCAAAATCAGGCAACGGATAGAGCTTATCGCATTGGACAACATCATAATGTTATGGTACATCAATTGATTATGAAAGAGAGTATTGAAGAAAAAATTCAAATCTTACAGGCTAAGAAGAAAGAATTAGCAGACATGTTTGTAGAAAACAGTGAGGGAAATATTTCTTCATTATCAACAGAAGATTTGAAAGCGTTGTTTGCTATGTAGGAGGGGTGTTATGAGATATTATATTAAAGAATTATTAAATCAGAATTATGAAATAGTAGCTATGGATGGATATGATGCCTATGTCAGCATATATAATCATGAAGATATTCATTTGACTTCTCAACAAAAAGAAGCTGTGTCTTGCTCATCTATTGATAACCAGTATTATTACGGCATTGGTCAAGAAGAATGTCACGACTATTGTCAAATGGCTCAATATTTAGATATGGATCCATTACGATTTTTACAATTTTATCCATCATCACGTGATTATGGAAATTATAAAAACTTTTCTCAATTTCAAGACATTCATCATTGCATGGATTTTAGAAAAATCATAGAAGATGAAATCAAAGAACTTGTTTTAAAAGAACAATTACATCCAGATTCATTATTGTATACTCTATTAAAAGCAAAAGGCTATGTTTATCAGTCATCTGATGAAAATATACCTTATGAATTGCTTCATACACCTATTGAAGAACTAGGATTAAGTGTCCGTAGTTACAATTGCCTGAAAAGAGCAAATATTCATACTTTACGTGATTTAAGACAAGTCATGAAAAATGATGAACTTTATAAAATAAGAAATATGGCTCATAAGCTTGTTAAAGAAATTATTGATGCATATTGTCAGTTTCTGAATCAGAATTTTTCTTATCATTTAGAGTTGCATTTCATGCAAAAAAAGAGTCCTATCACATTTGTCTATGATAAGCAAGGTTTTGCATTAAAAAGTATTGTATCTAGCATTTTTCAAGACTTTTTCTTGGCTGATCACAAAAGTTTGTTAAAACATCATGATGCAATTTTTACCCCCAAAATAACAAATGTTCTTTTATGGATGGGCTACAGCAATATTGATGATGTTGAGCCTCACTTACCAAAGCTCGATGATTATTTTTATAAACTTTCTTTTACATCAAAGCCAGATGCTCTACAAAAAAGGTATAATGACTATCTTCATGCTCATATCACATATCATGAAATTCCTTATTCCATTTATCAAAAGCTTATCAATCAGGAGGCTTCACAAAAAGATATACAAAATGCCTTGCAAAAATATAATGCCTATGTTGAAAGTGTTGTTGAACAAATTAATAATAAAATATATTATGTCGAAAACGATCAGACAAGAGAATTTCATCATGATGATGAAAACGATACTGTTGATATATATGATATGGGTATTTATGAATGTATTCAATATGATGATTTGAAAAAGATTATGGATTCATTAGAAGATATCTGTGTTATCAAAGAGGTCATGAAAAAAATAAGATTATCACATTCTTATTATATTATTAAGGATCTCAATGAATATAAAGCACAGGTAGACATGATTATCAAAAATCATTCTCAATTAGAAGCCAAAGAACTTATAGAACAACTATTAGATAATCCGTTTTTATTAAAACATCAATACGAAGAACTTGTTCAATATATTCGTCTCAAATATAATAGCTAAATATTTCTATGAAAAAGGAGTTGCTCTGATGAGTCAACTCCTGAATTTTTTGTATTAAATAATCGCAAGTAAGACAAAGTTTAAGATAAATAATAATGCAACACCAGCAATAATAGGGTGAATATCTTTGGCTTGTTTCTTAAAGATTTTAATTAAACAATAGAAAATAAAGGCACTGGCAATACCATAAGAAATACTATAACAAAGAGCCATAAAGATACCTGCAAAGAAAGCTGGAATCGCATCTTCTAAATTTGACCAGTCAATTTCAGCAAATGATGAAACCATCATACATCCAACAATAATTAATGCTGGTGCTGTTGCAGCTGAAGGAATGGCACTGACAAAAGTTGCTAAAAAGGCACTTAAAGCAAAGCAGATGGCTGTGACAACAGATGTTAACCCTGTACGACCCCCAGCCCCAATACCAGCAGCACTTTCTACATAAGTTGTTGTATTTGAAGTTCCAAAAATAGCTCCAATAGATGTTGCAGTTGCATCCGCAAACAATGCTTTATCCATTTTAGAACTGAATCCACTACTTGTTTCTAATGCTTTTTCATCTTCTTCAGAGAAAATACCACTACGTCTACCAGTTCCAATAAATGTACCAATTGTATCAAAAGTGTCTGACATACTAAATGCAAAATTAGTAATTAAAACTAAAGGTAAACGAGACAGATCACTAAATAATGAAGGTAAACCTTCAGATGTAAAAATAACACCAAATGTTGAAGGTAAAGCACTTAATGCTTCACTAAAGCTAACAGTATCTGTTGTGGTTGTCACACCAAAAGGAATACCTAAGATAGTTGTGACAATAATCGCAATTAAAATGCCACCTTTCACATTTTTTAATGTTAAAATAGCTGCTAAAACCAATCCAATTAAGAAAATCCATAAAACAGGTTGATTTAATGTAGCAATGGCAGGAACACCGCTATCAAATGTAATAAAACCAACATTTAAGAAACCTAAATAAGCAATAAAGACACCAATTCCACCACCAATAGCATTTTGTAAAGATTGTGGAATAGCCTTAATAATGATTTTTCTGATCTTTGTAACAGTAATGAAAATATTAATCAAACCACAAATAAAAACCATTGATAAGGCTTGTTGCCATGTGAATTGTAATTGAAAACATACTGTATAAACGAAAAATGCATTCAATCCCATTCCAGGTGCTTGAGCATAAGGAACATTTGCTACAAGTCCCATAATTAAAGTTCCAACCACTGCAGAAATAATTGTAGCTAAGAAGACAGCTCCCCATTCCATTCCAGCTTGTGATAATGTATTTGGATTGACTGCAATAATATAAGCCATCGCAAAGAATGTTGTAATTCCAGCCATCACTTCTGTTGAAACAGTCGTTCCATTTTCTTTCAATTTAAATAATTTTTCCATTTTTTCTCCCTTCTCCTGATTTTAATCAAGAATGTCTAAACTTTATCATATTTCAAATTAATTTTCAAATACATCCATCAAATGACTTTATTCATATCATTATTTATCAATGCTTCATAGAAAATATTATTAAGAAATATGATTTTCTTGTATAATAAATTTGAAATCAAAATTCAATTTAAACGATATCATCAATAAATTCTGTTATGTTGAAAAAGATGTAGCAAGATATCGCTATATTTATGAACAGCATTTCAAAAAGAAAGTCAGGAGGGTTTAAGTAAATATGAAATTGACACCTATAAGTCGTTACATGGCATTACTGTTACGTCATCATCCTGAACAGGCAGGGATAACCTTAGATGAACATGGCTGGGCACATGTAGATGAATTAATCAAAGGTATTCAAAAAAGATATCCACAATTTCAACGAGAGATATTAGAAGAGATTGTTCGCACTGATTCAAAACAAAGATATGCTTTTAATGAAGATCATACTTTGATTCGCGCTAATCAGGGTCATTCTATACCTGTTGATATTGAATTCAAACATGCAGTGCCACCTGATATTTTATATCATGGAACAGCTAAAAAGTATGTATCTTCTATTCAACAGCAAGGTTTGATTTCTAAGTCGCGACTTTATGTTCATTTATCGACTGATGTTGAAACAGCTATAAAAGTAGGAAAAAGACATGGAGAACCTGTTATCTATCAAATTGATGCGAAACAAATGTATCAGGATGGCATTATTTTTTATCTTTCAGCTAATTATATCTGGCTCGTGAAAAAGGTTCCGCTTCAATATATGAAGCGACTGGATATAGAAAATATAAATCAGACATGAAATGTTTGAGTGTTATGTTCAAAAGGATTACAATAAAGATATAGATAATAATAAAGGAGACATGAATTTATGGGAAAATGAGATGGAAAAGTTGCAATCATTACAGGAGCGGCTGCTGGATTGGGTGAAGGTATTGCAGAAGCCTATGTGAAATATGGAGCTAAAATCTGTATGATTGATTTATCGAAAGATGTTGAACAGACAGCTCAAAAGCTACGTGATCAATATCATGGTGATATCATCACTTATGTGGGTAATGTTGCTGATAAAAATCAAATGAAAGAAGCAGTTCAAAAGACAGTGGATACATTTGGAGAAGTGAATATTGCCTGCTGTAATGCTGGAGTTTGTCGCTTAGCACCATTTGAACAAATGAGTGATGAAATGAGAGATTTTCATATTGATGTCAATATCAAAGGTGTATGGAATACTTGTCAGGCAGTCATTCCTTATATGTTAAAACAAGGGAAAGGAAGTATTGTGATTGCTTCTTCCGTGACTGGAGATATTGTGGCTGATGCAGGAGAAGCAGCTTATGCCATGACAAAAGCTGCTTTGGTTGGTTTAACAAAATGTCTAGCGGTTGAATATGCCAGCCGTCATATTCGTGTGAACTGTTCACAACTTGGTTATGCCAGAACACCAATGGTTGAAAAGATGGCAGTAGAATCAAATCCAGATGATCCAGAAAGTGCAATTGCTGATATTGCCAAAGGCGTTCCAATGGGAAGACTTGCCAAACCAATAGAAGTTGGAGAATTATTTGCATTTTTAGGTAGTGATGAGTCAAGTTATATCACTGGTTCACAGTTTGTTATTGATGGTGGAAGTACATTGCCTGAAACGATGAGTATGGGAACAAATGAATAAAATGATAGAGGGAACATGTCCATTCCCTCTTTTTTCATGATCATGAAAGTAGTAGAATATTAAAAAATATGTTAAAATATGCCATATAATCACAAGTCTATATGATGTTATAGACAAGTTATTCAACTTATCAATGTTTAAGTATGATTATAATTCAATAGATTCATGAAAAGTGGTATTATGATTTTTGATGGGGGTGTTTATTAAACTGATTAAATACAGATAGAATCAATAATTAATGAGCTTCTTTTTATGACACTCATTTGAACATGTTTATAAAAGATAATTCCATAAATGAAGGGAGATGGTAATTTGACAAAGGTAGATTTAATTACTGGTTTTTTAGGTTCAGGAAAGACTACATTTATTAAACATTATGCCAGTTATCTGGTGAAGCAGGGATATAAAGTGGGTATCATTGAAAATGACTTTGGCGCTGTCAATGTGGATATGATGCTTTTACAGGAATCATTAGGTACACAATGTGATTTAGAAATGATTGCGGGTGGTTGTGATCGCCAAACGCATCAAAGACGTTTCAAGACCAAACTCATTTCAATGGGCATGTTAAAATATGATTATCTTTTGGTTGAACCATCTGGTATATATGATGTTGATGAATTCTTTGATGTCTTACATGAAGAACCTTTAGAAAACTGGTATGAAATAGGAAATGTTTTTGCTGTTGTCAATGCTCAAATTGAACAGCATTTATCAAAGACTTCACGTTTTTTATTAGCTTCTCAAGTTGCTCATGCAGGATGTATTTTATTGAGTCATTATCAGGAAGCCAGTTTGGAAGAAGTGAAACAGACAATTCATTTCATTCAACAATCTCTTTATGATGTACAATGTCAAAGAGTGCTTCAAGAAACGGATTTTGATACACATTGGATGCAATGGACGGACGAAGATTTCCAAAGTTTTATGAATAAAAGTTATGTGTTGAGTGATTATATGAAACATGAGATTGATTATCAAAAAGCATATACATCATTATATTTTATGAATAATCGTTTGAATCAGACAGAATTCAAGAAAGCTATTGATTCTATTTTTCATGATTTGTCATGTGGACATGTTTTTCGTATCAAAGGATTTATATCTGAAAATCAACAATGGATGGAATTGAATGCCACTCAAGATCATATCTCTTTACAACCTATATCTGATGGACAGGATATTGTGATTGTCATTGGAGAAGATTTGAATCAGGAACATATTGAAACTTATTTAAAGCCATAAAAAAACATCGTTACGACGATGTTTTTTTTCGTATAGAAACTTCTCCAGAACAAAGCTGACTGATGCCTTTTTCAGTTTGAATCTTTAATGATGCATCATCATGAATATCTAAAACATAAGCTGTATAGGTCTGATTATTTTCATAGACGGTAATATTTTGATGTAAAATATAAGAATGCTGACGATAAAAATCAAGAAATGAAGATGTCTGTAAGTTTTGATAATCTTGATAGAAAATATGAAAAAAATCTATAATGAGCTGTTCACGAGAAACTTTTGTTGTACAAAAGTCTTCAATACAGCCTGCAATATTTTGTAGTTCATTAGGCATTGTATAAGAATGAACATTGATACCAATACCGACAATCATATTTTCAATACGAGCTGTATTCATTTCAAGACTCGCTTCACATAAAATTCCTGCAACCTTTAAATCCTGAATCATAATATCATTAACCCATTTGATTTGAGGGTAAACAGGATAATTTTTTTCAATCGTTTTGACTAGCGATACAGCCAGGCATGCAGTGATTTTTAAAGAATCATAAATGGTCAGATCTGGTTTTAAAACAAAAGATAAATAAATCCCTTTTTGTTGAGGGGAATGAAAGCTTTTTCCATTTCTTCCTTTTCCTTTTGTCTGTGATTGGGCAATGACAATATCTCCCTGTTGATGAGGTGATCTTTTTAAATAATCATTGGTTGAATCAATATCATCAAAATACTCAATGTTCTTAAAAAAATCAGGAATCTGTGCTTTGATATGATCAATCAAGATCGCATCATTATCGTCAGTTAAACAATATCCTTTTTTTGTCGATGATAAAATATGATATCCTTTCTCTTTTAATTTTTTTATACATGTTGATATTGTCATACGTGACACATTTAAACTTTCACAAATATCTTGTCCAGAAATATATTCATTTTGGTGTTGTTTTAATATTTTTAAGATTTCTTTTTCCATGCATTTATTATAGCTTATGTTTATAGGAAAGATAAAGGGATATTATGTACTTTTTCACTCAAAAAGTATAAAATAGAGATAGGAGGTGTGAATATGCCAACAGTAGAAGATGTATTAGATGATTTGACTTTACAGGCCAGTGAGATTGTATCTAGAGAAGATGATAGTCAAATTGTCATAGATTTATATAATGTGATTTCTCAAAAGTGTGAAAACGGAGATTTATTAAATGAATTGAATGGAATCGAAAGAGTTTTCTATCTCTGTCAGACTTTTGTTTTGATGATGGGTAGTGGTGGTATAGAAACCTATTACAAAGAGCCATCAGGAAATTATGCTAATGAAACAGTGGAAGCATTACTAGAAATGAATGCTAAACGTACTGCTTTGATTTTGGATAGAGGCAATGGTATTTTTCATGAAGGGATTGTCCCAGAAAATCAGCAATTAAGAATAGAAGAATTGAAAAACTTGGATTATAGTGAAATTTCATGGTTGTTTGATTTATTGGATCAGGAGTTTTTGCAGTTAAAAGAAGATTTAGAAATGTTAAGTCTGAATTATGTTTTGAATCATAAAGAAGCTTTTATGTAAGAAAAGAGATTGTGTTTTCTAAAAGATATGATTATAATGAAAATGAGGTGAATAAGGAATGAATTATTTTGATAAAATAAAAGAGAGATTATCATCTAAATTAAAAGGTCAGGAATTAACAAAAGAATCTTCTTTTAAAGATTTAGGTATTGATTCATTGGATTTGGTTGATTTAGTCTTTGAATTAGAAGAAGAAATTGGTGTTGAGTTTCAAGATGATGAATTGTTGAAAATTACAACAGTACAAGATTTATTAGATTTAATTGATACAAAGAAATAGGGGAAACTCTATTTCTTTTTTGGTAGGAGGAAAGTTATGATTTATCAGGTTGATCATCAAAAAGAAATTGTTAATATTCATGATATTCAAGAGGAACATCGTTATATTGCGATGATGGATTTAGAAGAACTCAAGTCCTGTTATCAGGAGTTTGGCATTGATGAAGCTGCTATTCAACGTTTAGAAGATCCTTCATTATTTCATCAAAATATGATTATTCCAGCATATCATTATTATTTTGGTTTGGTTCATTTGATTAATGCAAGAGATATTTTTGTAAAGAAAGATTCATTGGCGTTATTTATCTTTAAAAATATATTTTTGGTTGTTGTGATTGATGATGAAGATCATCACATCAATCAGGTTTTTCAATCATCCAGTGATTATGTTTTACAAAAAGAAGTTTCTATTACAAGACTTGTTTATTATTTTTTAAGTGACCTTCTCGCTGCTGATTATCAGTATCTTGAAGAACTTCAAAATGAAATTGAGGAACTAGAAACACAAGAAGAAGATTCCATGCATTTTACAAATCAGTTAAGACAGTTAAATAAAGAATTGCTGTTATTACAAAATTATTATGAAAACTTCATGACGATAGGTGAAGATTTAGAAATGAATCATCATCATATTTTTGAAGATGATGATTCAAGATATTTTGAAATCTTTACACGTCGTATTGAGCGTTTATCAAAAAATGTAGAAATGTTAAGAGAAATCTTGAATCAGGCTCATAGTGCTCATCAGTCTAGAGAAGACTATAAACTGAATAAAACAATGCAATTTTTTACTGTTGTCACAACGATTTTTATGCCATTGACTTTAATTGCAGGATGGTATGGGATGAATTTTGAAAATATGCCTGAATTAAAAAGTATATATGGTTATCCAGCTGTGATTGTATTAAGCTGTATTGTTGTGATTGGATTGATTGTTTTATTTAAGAAAAAGAAATTTTTATAACATGTCTAAAAAAACTTGATAAAAGATTTGTAAAGCTTCTTTTAAATCATGACTATCAATTCTTGCCAGACTTAAACGAATCGAAGGATGAAAATGGGAAGGATCATAAAAACATCTTTCATTACGGGCAATTTTGATTTGTTTTTGTTGGAGTCTGGTTTGAAATAAATCAAGATTGATATCAACAAGGCATTGAATGGTTAAATAGTAACCAGAATAGCTGGAAATCACTTGAATCAGTTGTGAATCCCAGTTTTGAGTGACTTTTTTGATAATCTGATAATCTTTTTTTAAATGATTTTGTAGTTGCTGAGTTTGTTTTTTATAAAGTGAGCTTTTAATGTAGGATTCTAAAGTGGCTTGAGAAATTAATGATGGTAATTGATAAGAATAATAGTAGGATTGATGACTCAATTTTTCAAATGTGTTTTTAAAGTCTTTATGAATAATCGCAGCACCAATACGTAAATAAGGAATTGTTTTTGAAAAGCTTGTTAGATAAATACAGTTTTGTCCTTCCATATAATAATAGAGTGGTAAATAATGTGATGTTGATGAACAATGTCCAAAGTAATCATCTTCAATAATATAGACGTTATACTTTAAAGCCAGTTGCGCAATTTTTTGACGCATAGAGGTAGAATAAGTTGTTCCTAAAGGATTATGATTACGTGGAATGGTATAAAAGAATTTAATGTCATAATGTTGAAAGAGATATTGTAATTGAGTTAAATCAATACCATTTTCATCACGGGTAATTGTCAAAACAGGCAATGATTGAGATTTTAAAAATTGAACATAATAACTATATGTTGGCTCTTCAATCAGAATATATGTATGCTGATTAGGAAAATCAATAGCCGATAAAAAAGATAACATTTGTGTAACACCTTGAATCAGATAGATAGAACTTTCTTGAGTATAAATGCCCATGTCAAAAAAGAAGTCGGCTAAAGTCTGGCGTAAAGATTGAACACCTTGTAAAGACAGGTTCAATGAAGATTCCCTATATTCTTCAATAGCTAAAGATAAGCAATGTTTGGCATCTTCTAAAGATGTTGCTTTGATTGCAGGATTCCCTGTTTCTAGTGAAAATTCTTTTGTATTGGATATTGGTAAGATAGGGGAACCAAGTACATAATAGCCACTTTGTGCTTTGGCATAAATCAAATGTTGATGAATCAATAATTGATAAGCTTTGATCACTGTTTCTTTACTACATCCTTGTTTTTTAGCCATAGTTCCAATCGAAGGCAGACGTTCTCCCTGTTTATAAACCTGTTGCATGATATCTTGTTCTAATGATTGAGCTAAACGTTCATATTTGGTCATATTGATCAACTCCTTAAAGATAGTATATCACATTCTAAATTATACCGGTATAGTTAACAATTCATTGTATTGCTTTTTTGAATAATTATTTTATAATGAAATCATCAAGAAGAAAGAGGTGCTCAAAATGAATAAAGATGGTGTTAAAATTGTAACAATTGGTGGAGGAAGCAGTTATACTCCAGAATTAGTAGAAGGGTTTATTAAAAGATATGATCATTTACCAGTTAGAGAATTATGGTTAGTAGATATTGAAGCAGGACGTGAAAAATTAGAAACAGTTGGTGCGTTGGCAAAGCGTATGGTTAAAAAAGCAGGATTACCAATGAAAGTCATTTTAAGTTATGATCGTCGTGAAGCTTTGAAAGATGCAGACTTTGTCACAACACAAATGCGTATTGGACGTTTACCAGCGCGTGTGTTAGATGAAAGAATTCCATTAAGCCATGGTTTAATTGGACAAGAAACAAATGGAGCTGGAGGAATGTTCAAAGCTTTCCGTACAATTCCTGTGATTTTAGATATTGTTAAAGATATTGAAGAGTTATGTCCAAATGCATGGTTAATCAACTTTACAAATCCAGCTGGAATGGTGACTGAAGCTATTTTACGCTATACAAACTTTAAAAAAGCCATTGGACTTTGTAATGTTCCAGTGAATATGGTTGCTGGTTTTGCAAAAATGTTAAATGTTGATGAAAGTCAAGTGACAATGGAAGTTCAAGGGGTTAACCACTTTATTTTTGCAACTGATGTTTTTGTTGATGGGGTTTCACGTTTTGATGAATTATTGCATAAATATGCATATTTGAAACCTGAAGATACAATTCAAATGAAAAACTTCGTATCTTTACCATACTCTCCATCATTTATCAAAGGATTAAAAGCCATTCCTTGTCCATATCATAATTACTATTTCTTTACAAAAGAACAATTAGAAGAAGAATTAGAACAATTGAAAACAGGAACAGTTCGTGGAGAAGTTGTCAGCAAGACTGAAGAAGAATTATTTGAATTATATAGTCATGAAGAACTTCAGGAAAAACCAGAACAATTAGCAATGCGTGGAGGAGCTAAATATTCTGATGCAGCATGTAATTTAATTGCTTCTATCTATATAAATAAAGGTGATATTCAATATGTGGATGTCAGAAACAATGGCGCTATTGCTGATTTACCAATGGATAGTGCAGTAGAAGTGGCTTGTCGTATTACTGCAGATGGTCCACAACCTATCGCAACAGGAGATTTAAGATTACCAATTAGTGGATATGTTCATATGATGAAAACATTTGAACGTTTAGTTATTGAAGCAGCCATCAAAGGTGATCGTGATTTAGCAGTGACAGCTTTAAATATGAATCCATTATGTCCAAGTGATGAAATTGCTAATATTGTGATTGATGAATTATTAGAAGCACATAAAGATTATTTACCACAATTCTTTAATAAATAGAGTTAGTTCGCTAACTCTTTTTTGTATAAAGTTTTTTCATTTTAGTATTGAAATCTTTAAAAAGGTATGTTATTATAGTTAGGCAACTGAAGGAGACATACTCAAGAGGCTGAAGAGGCGCCCCTGCTAAGGGTGTAGGTCGGGAAACTGGCGCGAGGGTTCAAATCCCTCTGTCTCCGCCATTTATGTAAACCCTTGGCAGTTGTTATATTGGTCTGGTAGTTCAGTTGGTTAGAATGCCGCCCTGTCACGGCGGAGGTCGCGGGTTCGAGCCCCGTCCAGACCGCCAATATAAAATGATAACTATTCCATCAAGGAATAGTTTTTTTGTTTATAAAAGAAAAAAGTGGCTTTACCACTTTATCATTGATGATCTTTTTGATAGGCATACATAATCGCAATGACTGTTTTTGCATCAACGATTTCACCGTCTAATACTTTTTGATAAGCTTCATCAATATCCATCTTGATAATATCAATAAACTCATCATCATCACCAGCTAAAGCATCATTGACTTCTTCAAAATCAATCGCTTCATAAAGATAAAGCCATTCGCTTGTATAGCCTGGAGAAGGTAAAACTTTCATAATAAATTTCATATCACGAGCACGATTATTTGTTTCTTCTTCTAATTCACGAAAGGCACAATCTTGTGGATCTTCATCTTTTTCTAACTTTCCAGCAGGCACTTCAATAGTTTGAATACGATTAGGATATCTAAATTGTTTCACAAGAATGATTTGATGTTCTTTAACAGCTAAGATACAAACACCACCATGATGATAAACAACTTCACGATAGGCATGTTCACCATTTTCTAATTCGACTTCTTCTCTTGTGACTTGCATAATTTTACCATCATAAATAAGTGTTCTTTGAATCTCTTTTTCCATGATTTTTCACCTCCTCCATATTATAACATAAAATAGAAAAAGAAAGTATGCGGGGGAGCATACTTTCTTCTATCTCTATTATTTACACGTTAGGGTGATAATAGGGGGTATGTTTAAGTGACAACCACTTAACATAAATAATTATAACAGAGTTTTAAGAGATGTAAAGGCTTTCAAATAAAATTGTGTATTTTTTTAAGAAATTCGTAAATTGAAAAACTAAATTCCATCCCTAAATCAATTTATATGGAATTTAATTTTACAAATCCAATGATAGAATTTAATTCTGCAAACTTTTATAATAATAATGGGTATTCCTTCTACTGGAGGTGCTCATCATGGCTAATCAGAAACATTTAACTGCTCTTGATAGAATCACAATTGAAAATGGTCTAAAAAATAACGATTCTTTCAAGGCCATTGCCAA
>NZ_NFLY01000039.1:0-25151 GCF_002161155.1 Massilimicrobiota sp. An105 | reverse complement strand
CAGGTTCTTAGAGGTCTAGTCAATAATAATCAAGGGTGTAGAAATTACTATGATATGCATAGAATCCAATATATCATCCAATATTCCATTGCTTATACGATTGCACGTAAATGTGATATCTCATTAAAGAAAGTCTTTAAAAAATATCACTCACAATTGATTTATTCATATACGAATGACAAAGGCAAAGACAAAACAATAAAATTAGCTTTGCACTCTTCATTCAAACGAGATAAGACATTCTTCTCACAGTGGCTTAGTAAAATCAAGCAAGATGTGGAATACAGATATAGAGATACGAATCCTCTCAAAAGAAACTGTTACATATGTGGCAATCCACAACATCATGTCATGTTTCATAGAAGAAGGATAAGTTCACTGCATATGCCTTATTCTCATATCATTAAAGAAATGATAAGAATAAACCGTAGGCAGATATGTTTGTGTAGAGAATGTTTTATAAAGGTCAGTCAGAACCTGTTAGAATACAATCAAATCGCAAAACGAAAACTCACTTAGAAATGGAGAGCCGTATGCATTGAAAGGTGCCCGTACGGTTCGGGAAGGGGCGAGGTCTTCTAGACTTCGCCTATTTCATACTTATATTGAACACTATGGAGTCACTCTACAGTCAAGAGTTTTTTTGATTTGATTGAAGTTTTTTCACTTTTTATAACAATATGATAAAATAGAATTATAAAGAAACATAGAAAGGAGAAAAACTTATGAAAATTTTATTATGTTGTAAAGCAGGTGTGACTTCTAATATGTTTGCCTCTGCCTTAAAAGATGAAGCTTCTAAAAAAGATATGGAAGTTATCATTTGGGCAACTGCAGAAACAATGATTGAATATTCTATTGAACAAGCAGATTTGATACTTGTTACACCACAGCTAAAAAGCTCCGTATCTAAATTTGAGGATCTTGCCAAAGCTGGAACTCCTGTTATTTTGATCAGTGATGAAGATTTTGTTCAATTCAATGCAAAGAAAGTTTTAGAAGAAGCACTTGCCAGTCTTTCATAATGATGACACTTGATCAGCTGGAAAAAGAATTCCAGCTTTTCTTCTGGCTATAGTTTGAACTTTACAAACTGTTAAGCTATGTTTCAACATCTCATAACATCTTTGATAATCTTGATTTTGATACATATCTACAAATGCTTGCATTTCAGCATACATAACATGTTGATGTTGATGATCTGTTTGTATGCTTGTTCCATCATGATTAACCCATTCAACTGTCTTGATAAAACTTGATGGTGTATCCACATAAAAATATCCTTTTTCTCCTTGAATGGTATTAAATGAAGGCGATTGACAATCTTTCGCTCCTATACATACACATTGAAAATGTGGATATTGTAAGACAAGAACACCCGATGTATCAATATGATGTTCAATACAAGGATAATAATGGATATCCTGTGGTTCACCAAATAATCCCACAACAAAATGAATATTATAAATATTGATATCCATCAATGCACCACCTGATTTGGTATAATCAAATACCGGCAAAATATCTCCATCAAGAAATTTTTGATAGCGTGATGAGTACTGACAGAAATGACATTGTACAATCTTGATATCTCCTATTTCATGAAGATGATCTTTTATATATTGATAATGAGGTAAATATTGATTTGTAATAGCTTCCCATAAAAACAAATGGTTTTCCATGGCGATTTTTTGAAGAGATAATGCTTCCTGATAAGTCGATGTCATTGGTTTTTCTATAATAACATGTTTATGATGTTGCAAAGCCTTTCTAGCAAATTCAAAATGCAAATGATTGGGTAATGCGATATAGATAGTATCGACATGGCGATCATTTAATAATTGTTCATAATTTGTAGAATAACGTTCAAAACCATATTGTTCTACAATCTGTTTTAGCTTTTCCTCACTTCTTTGAGTTCCTGAAATATGAATGAGCTGAATATCTTTGATTTCATGAATAAAGGAAAGAAATTCACCCACAATCATACCACTTCCTACAATTCCTAGTTTCATTATTTACACCTTTTGTACCGCAATCAGCAACATCATAGGTCTACGCATTTCATCTTTCATACCATCCATATTCATCATTTCTAAAGGTGGTTGAGGTTCAACAACATGTTGAATCATGAAGCCATGTTTCATGAGCGTTTCAAGATATGTCGTCAAAGTACGATGATATTTCACCACTTTTTCTTGTAAAAAGACGGCTTCACGTTGTCCTTCATAAAAATAACGATCAACTGGAAAATGTAAAATATTCCCATTTTCATCGTAATACCAATCCTGATTTCCATAAGATGTGAAAACAGGATGCTCGACTGAAAACACAAAATTTCCACCCTTTGTTAACCAATTGGCAATATGTTGAACCAATTGTTCATAATCTTTGACATAATGTAATGCCAATGAACTGAAAACCACATCAAAACTATCAGGTTCTAATGTTAAATCTTCCATAGCGATTTGACGATATTCTATTTGAGGATGTGCATGCTTTTGTTTGGCCGTTTCTAGCATACGTTTAGAAATATCAACACCCAAAACATATTGTGCATGATGTTCCATCGCATATTGACAATGCCACCCATATCCACAGCCTAAATCTAAGACTCTTTTTCCTTGAAAATCTGGCAGTAACTTTTCAAATTCATGCCACTCACCAGCTCCTTGAAGTCCGTAAATAGAACGATACATTTGACTATATTTTTCAAAAAAGACTTCATCATCATATTTATTCTCTTTCATAAATAACCTTCTTTCCCTTTTATCTTAGCATATCCATGAAAAAAAGCATATGTTTTTCACATACGCTTAATGACTTATCTTCTTACCATATCTTTTTAAAATGATTGAATCTGCTTCTTAACTTCATCTAAGTCTGGATTGCATAAAATCGGCAAAGCATCTACTAATTGTTCTGGAGGGAGATCCCACCATTTCCACTGTAATAAAAGTCCAATCAATTCATCATCAAATCTTTTTCTAATGAATCGCACAGGATGACCACCAACAATAGTATAAGGCTCGACATCTTTTGTCACAACACTATGTGCTCCAATAATAGCACCATCACCAATATGTACACCTGGCATAATGACACAATGTCGCCCAAACCAGACATCATTGCCAATGACTGTATCTCCTTTAAATGGCAACTGGGCTAAATGATCAGGAACTCGTTTTGCCCATTCACTACCCATCACAGCAAATGGATATGTCGACACACTATTGATACGATGATTGGCTGAACCCATAATAAATTGTGTTCCAGAAGCAATCGAACAAAATTTCCCAATAATCAGATGATCGCCAAATTCAGGATAATTAAATAAAATATTATTTTTTTCAAAATGAATCGCATCTTCATCATCATAGTAAGTATATTCACCAATTTCAACATGACTTGCTTTCACAACATTTTTAATAAAACAAGATGTTAAATATTCATTCGCAAATAAAGCTTTTGGATCAGGTATTTTCATTCATTATTCACTCCTTATATTCTATTTTTTATAACCACACCCTTTCTTTCTCTATGAACCACTGCTATGGCCTTCTTTAAACGTAATTCTTTCATGATGAAACTGCTTTTTTATGATTTATATATATAGGTTATCATAAAACCTTTCATTCTTCATTACAAGTTCTTTAAATCTTTTAGAAATAAACAAAGATTATCAAAGTGAATGAACTTTGAAAAATAATTTTCATAATCAAAAGTATAATGATTCTTTTTTATGAGAAAAATATTTCTTTTCAATATCAAGTTATACCATCTCTTCTTTTTTTATCTATAATCATAATTGATGATAGATATAGTGGGGTGAGCAAGATGGATCAATTTTTATCTGAATGTCAATATGGAATCCTTTATCAGTGGTTAAAACATCATTTACCTAACGGTTTTATAGATTCAAAGAATGAATGGGCCCATTCTTTAACCACGATATATAAACAATATCATATTGAAATTTCTTTCTATGATAATGGTGTCATTGAAGAAACAATCAATGATACAAGTAATGGGGATGTTGTATACTATATACATTTCTTATTCTTAAATTTTAATCAGAGCGTTAAAATTTTAAAAGACTTTCTTATATATCTCAAATCTCTGACAATTCAAAAAAAGAACATCCTCATTTGTTGTAGTTGTGGTTTAACATCTTCTTTATTTGCTGAAAAGTTAGAAGAAAATTTTAAAAAGCAACATATGAATGTACATATTGAAGCATGTGATATTCACACCTTGGCAAATAAATCATCAAATTATGAACTTGTTTTATTAACACCTCAAGTTCATTATTACAAACCACAATTATTACAATTGATCGACAAACCTATTATTACAATTCCGACTACAGATTATGCCTGTCATAATTACAACCACATTATATCTATCATAGATTCCTATTTATTGAAGGAGGACATATAACATCATGAATATATTATTAGTCTGCTCTGCTGGTATGTCTACAAGTTTACTTGTAACAAGAATGTTAGACTATGCCAAAGAAAAACAAATCAATGTTCACATTGAAGCACATCCTGTTGGTGAGGTTGAAAGCTATGGGCAAGATGCTGATGTCATTTTATTAGGACCTCAAGTTCGTTTTCAACTTTCTCATATTAAATCACGTTTCCCAGAGAAACCAGTTGAAGTCATTGATATGCGTGATTATGGTATGATGGATGGTCAAAAGGTTTTGAATCATGTTTTAGAAATGATGAAGTAAAGGAGTAAAAAACTATGAAAAAGATACTATTAGCCTGCAACGCAGGAATGTCAACAAGTTTGCTTGTTTCTAATATGCAAAAATATGCTAAAGAAATTGGAATTGAAGTTATGATTGAAGCTATGCCTGTGCTACAGGCAGAAAAGTCATGGCAAGATTGGGATATTATTTTGTTAGGACCTCAAGTCAGACATGTGATTGGTAAATTCAAGGAAACTGTTCAAGATCAAATTCCTGTTCTTGTGATTGATATGCGTGACTATGGATTAATGAATGGAAAAAATGTTTTAAACACTGCTTTAAAAGCATTAGAAGAATAATAACCAAAAAAGAAACTCTCACTTTTGTGAAAGTTTCTTTTTAGTCTGTATAATGTTTCAAACGACTTTCCAGATTTTTTTCATAATCCCTATTAAAATAACTGGCATATATACAATCCAATAAATATTGTAAAGATATGCGGGATGAAAAAGATGCTATTTTTTCTTCAGAATCTTCATAGGGTGAAAAATACAAATGATAATCAACATCCTTAGCAAAAGGTATTTCAATAGTAGATGAAATCAAAATCATTGTCACACCTTTTTCTTTTAAAATCTGAACTATCTCATTCATATGAGGTGTCCTTCCAGCATAACTGATCAGCATCACAACATCACCTTTTTGACAAGAATGCGCATACCAATGCTGATAATATCTTTCTTTCGCAACATCAATACGTAAACCTAATTCCAACATATTCTGTTGAAAGCATTCTGCCATAAAGTAATTACCAATAGATGAAAAAATAATAATATGGTTCGCATTATATAATGCCTGTATGACTTTTAAAAAAACCTTGAGATCAATAAGTTCAATTGTAGAACGAATTGTCTGGTCATATAAAGAAGACATCTTTTCCATAATCTGATGATGAGTATCATGTTTTTGAAAAGGATAATTATAGTCAACTTCTTTGTCTTTATGAGAATAATTGTCTAGTTGTAAAGATACTTGTACTTTTAACTGATTGAATCCTGATAAACCTAATTTTTCAACAACTCTATAAATTGTCGAAACAGAAACATAACTCTTTTTTGCAATATCTTGTACATCACACTGCACAATATCACGAGGATGATTTAAAATATATTCAGCAAAAATCTTTTCTCCTTCTGTGAAATGATGTTCATTTTTTATTTTAGCAAAAATATTCATAAATGACCTTCTTTCAATCATGTTTTGTCATTGTTTCATAATAATACAATTTCTTATCAATGTTGTTTTGATAATCCAATTTAAAATAACAAGTATAAAGACAATCAAGTAAATACAATAATGATAAACGTGTTGCAAAAGATGAAATCTTATTATAGTGATCTTCATATGAACTCATATATAAAATATGCTGAGCATACTTTTCTAAAGGATTTTCTAAAGTAGATGTAATCAAGATCATCGGTGTCTTGTTTTTCTTCAACATTTGTGCAATATGTTCACTGGAAGTTCCTCTCCCACCAAACGAAATGACAATCGCCACATGATTTTTATCACTACTGACAGCTGATAAATTCTGCTGATAATCTTCAATGGGAACATTGACCAAAACCCCAATCTCCTGCATCTGAAATTTAAAATTCTCTGCAAAGAAGATATTTCCAGCTGAAGTATAAATATCAATCATTTGAGCTTTTTTTAATAGACTTGCTGATAAACGAAGCTGTTCTAAGTCTAAAAGATTTAAAGTTGATGTCACTGTTTGTTTATAAACATCTTTAAGTTTATGTGCAATCTGATATTGTGTTTCATTTTGCTTAATTGGATAATTATAATCAAAATCTTCAGATTCTTTTAAATAATCTTCAATAGATGCAGAAACCTGCAATTTTAAATCAGATAATCCTGTGATTCCTAATTTATGACAGAGTCAATAAATAGTTGATATAGATACATAACATTTTTCAGCTATTTGTGTAGCATTATATTTCATAAAATCATCTGTATGTTGTTTCATATATACAACTAATACTTTTTCATTATCTGTTAAATCAATAATTTGGTCTAATTTATTAAAAATGTTCATAAGAATCACCTCATGAACATTATAATTGATATTTTTCAATTTCACAATTTTATTTTATTTCAGGCATGTATTTATATAATGATTCAGCAATTCCATCTTCATCATTAGATAATGTAATATCATCAGCAATATCTTTTAAATCCTGAACAGCATTAGCCATAGCAACTCCTGTTCCAGCATATTTCACCATAGATGCATCATTATGTCCATCACCAAAAGCAATCATTTCATCTTGTGTATAACCCATTGGTTTTAAAACTGAATCAAGTGCTTTGGCTTTATCAATTCCTTTTGCTGTAAATTCAAAATAGAAATCACCAGTAAACATACAGCTTAAAGTATCTTTAAAAGGTGCTTCCATTTCTTTATAATGTGCCTGTAAATATTCTGGATCAGATGTTGTTAAAATCTTGTTAAGTGGGAAATCAACAAATTCAGCTAAATCATCAACTTCACATAATTTATATTTTCCACCACGTGATTCATATTCCATAACATTAAATGGTTTTCCATTCCATTGAATCATATTATCATAAACATTTGTTACATACATGTATTCCCCTTTATCAATCATAGGGCGTACACGGTCAAATTTTTTCATATGTTCCAAAACAGCTTTAGCTTCTTCTACACTTAAAGCCTGATTAAATAAGACTTCATCTGTTTCACAATCCACAACTTTAGACCCATTATAACAAACCAATAATCCATGATGTTGATCCATCTTTAATTCTCTTGCAAAATCTCTTAATCCTGATGTAGGTCTTCCTGAAGCTAAAATCAAAATAGCCCCTGCTTCTTCTGCTTTAATTAAAGCTTCTTTTGTTTTAGGTGTAATCACTTTTTGACTATTAGAAAGTGTCCCATCCACATCCATAATAATAACTTTTATTGACATAAATTCTTCCTCCTTCATTACTGGTTCATTTTATCATTTTTCTCATATCCCACTCAACAAAACGAACAAAAGATGGAAAAAACATGTCAAAAAAATATCAAATTATTTTGATTGATGCGAAAAGTCTATCAAAGAATTGACCTTCAATGTTCTCATGACTTTTTTGATAAGTCCATATTCTATCAACTTCATTATGAAACCTCATGACATATAACCAATGAAATAAAAACATATTCAAAAATATATTCACAAAAGCAACTAACCAGGCACTTTCATAGACATAGAAAACAAGAAAATAGATAAACCCTGATAAAGCAATGATAATAGGTATAAAAATCATATTATATATTATAAGATGAATAGCTATTGTTTCCTGCATATATTGAAAATGTGTCTTGATATGTTTTATCAGCAATAAGAGTATCACAATCACAAAAAATATTGTAACAGGATCAAAGAAGATTGATTTTCCAAATTCTAAAAGGATATACAAGAAATCTTCAGTAACTTGACCATACCACCCTTGATTATAAGCAAAGATAATCATCAAAATACTGACAATATTAAAAACAAAGTTCACGACATGATAATTCATGTTATTCATAATTGCATATTTATTTTTTAAAAATTTAGATTTTTGTTGAGTGACTTGTCTTTCACCATTTAAAATTTCATCCACATTCACTTGAAAATATTTTGCCATATCAATAATGACATCATAATCAGGCATATTCTTGCCATTTTCTCAACGTGATACAGTTCTATGATTGACACCTAATATTTGATCTAATTCTTCTTGAGTTAAAGAATGACTTTGACGCAATTCTTTAATAAAGCTTCCAATCTTTTTTTGATTCATACGCTTCATCCTCCTTTGTTATATATCGTATCATTTTCACATAAAAAAGGACACGACACAAAGTGAGAATAAAGAAAAAAGTCCTTAAAAAGGACTATAAATACTCAAAAACATCTAACAAAGAATCAATACATGTAATATCTGGATCTTCAATGTCTTTATGTCCAATCAGGAAAGCACGCATTCCAACACTTTTCGCTGATTGCATATCTTTGTTGTAACTATCTCCTATATAAACCGCTTCGCTTGCTTTTAATTTTGTTATTTCTAACGCTTTTTCAAACATTTCTTTGGCAGGTTTATAGTAATGTGTTGTTTCACTGGAAATAATACCTTTTGGTTTTAATTCCAAATTTTTCATATTTTCTTCTACATACTGTAAATCATTATTCGTAATAATATATATAGGTAAAGGACATTGTTCAAAAAAATCATAAGAATCATCATATGCTGGTGTATGAATCCAATGTTGAACAAGTAAATCACAATAATGTTGACTATCTCCCTGTAAACCTATTTGATCTTTAATGCTTTCAAATGCTTCAAAAGCTATTTCATACTCATTTTTATAATCTTTTCCATTATAATGCATAACTAATTCATCATGTTTCTGATACCACATTTCTCCTAGTTTTTGTGGATCTTTTTCATTTGAATTTTCTACACATTCATCTAATAATTTTGTTAACCATTCACTTGTGTCATATACCAATGTTCCCATATGATCAATGAATATCGCCTTTAACATGATTAACCTCCTATCAATTCACTTTGCTTATACAAAGTACAAACTTTTTGAATTTTTTGACGTGTTACTTCAACTTGCTGTAAATCACAAACCCTTGCATGTGTTGGACAAATTGAAACACAACGCATACATGAAATGCATTTTGTTTCATCAGTGACTTGTAAATGATGACAATCAATGGCTTCTACAGGACAAAGTTTAGCACATAATCCACATTTTGTACACTGAGAAGTTGCTTTTGGTTTGAGTCCTCCATGAAATTCCTTATAAGGTCTATGTCCTGGAACTTCAATAGGGTGAAGATTGTTTTTTAAAGTTTCTACTAACTTTTGAATATGTTGATAATCTTCCTGATTAGGTCTTCCTTTCGCATAATCATGGACAATAGAATGTTCACAAACAACAGCCACTGCACCTTCACAAATAAATCCTAATTCATCTAAAGTATCTTTTAATTCTATAAATGTATCATCATAATGTCTATTTCCATAAGTCACAACGAGAATAACCGGTGTCTGATTTCCTTTCAATAATTTTAATCGCTCTATAGCGATAGATGGAACTCTTCCACCATATGATGGGACACCTACAATACATAAATCTTCATGTGAAAATTCATGTGCTGAAAAATTCGTTCTTGATAAATCATATTCCTGTATAGGTTTATCCCATTGTTTTCCTATAAATCGTACAACTTCCTGAGTACTTCCTGTACCACTAAAATAAATAAGATGAATAGACATATACATTCCTCCTATGCATATCACTATTCTAACATATTTTCCAAGACTTTCCATTAACAAATATTCAATATTCAAAAAATCACTTTTTATGAGCTATAACAGTTTGTTGAATATGAAACTTAAAAATATATGCTTTTAGCAATCTTTGTGTTATCAAATGTCTGTATGATGAAAATATTTTAAAAATTTCTCTGAAAAAAAGAAAAATCCGTTTTTTCTGTATATATGAATAATAGGAGGTATTATTCATGTCTAAGAAAAATTATATGCTCAGAAAGATTTTTGATATTCGCATCAGATCCCTATTTAAAAACTGTCATGTCGCTGCTGATTTTATCAATGGTATCCTTTTCTATGAAAATGCTGTAATCCATTATGACGACATCTCCCTGTCCAATTCCAATCTCGATTCCCACCTTCCTAATCAAAACATCACCAGAGAGCGTGAACGTGACAACATCTATCTTGTCAACATTGATGGCACAGAATGTCTGATTGGCATAGAGCATCAATCCCAGATTGATCATGGCATGTTCCAAAGAACAAGAGAATATGATGAGATGAACTACCTTCAGCAGTTCAATCTCTATCGCTCCACTCATCAGATGATTAAGGGTGTCATGACATTTGTTGTCTATTACGGACAAAAGAAATGGAGTGCTCCTAGAGCATACGAGGACATGATGAAGCCCATACCTCCTGTTTTCAAAAACTATATGAATGTTGCATCCTATCCACTCATTGAAATGAGATACCTGGACCCAGAAAGATTTCACACTCAAGAACTTAAAGAGCTTATTACTGGATTGAAATATTTGTACAATCATCAATATGATGAAACTCATGATATAACAGTTAGTCATGAAATCGCAATCTCACTCGCAGCACTTACAAAAAACACACAAATTTATGAAAAGGTAAAGGATAAAAAGATTGATATGTGTCAAGCTATCAGAGATTATGGAAAAGAAAATCTAAGAATAGGAAAAAAAGAAGGTATCATCCAAACTTTAATTAAACAACTGCAATCAAAATTAAGATTTCTTTCAAAAGATACCCTTGCAAAAATCGAATCATGCAATCAAGAACAACTTGATTTACTTACAATACATATTTTTGATATTCATAGTGAAAAGGATATTCTTCGTTATTTATAAATTGTATAAAAAAGCTGTAACAAAATAACTTTTTAAATAATTGATTTTGTACAGCTTTTTTTGATGTTTTATGCATTATGAGCGCTTATGCTTACGCTTATTTTTCTTCTGTTTTCCTTTCTCTTGAGGAGCTTGATCTCCTAAATGAACAACAGTCGTGCCAGAGAGGTAATCATGAATTGCACGTCTTGAGGGTGTATTATATACCATAATTGCGGAAATAATAGTAATAAAACTTCCAATAGCCATTAGATAATACTCAAAATAAATACCTGTTGCCATAGTCAACATCTGACGATAATATCTAGCTACTACAACTGAGACACTCTCTAAAATCATTAAACCAATAACATGTCTTATCAATAGTGTTTTCAAATCTAATGGCTGATTATCCATTCTCACAATCTGCAATTTCATAATACGTTTTCCAATAGTCTGTCCAGGATATTTTTTCAATGGAATATAAACCAAATAAATCAACGCTAAAATAATACTCAAAAATCCAGCTAAATAACTCCAATAGACTGAATATCCTAAAGAGGGAAAAACGTATAAATCACTGAACATATCACTACGATCAGTAACCAAACCATAAATAGCCACTGCCGGTAAGCCTGCAATAATTCCACCAATTGCCCAATCTAGAGCATAAGCAATTAAACGTGTTGAAAAATTGACTTTGGAAGGCTTTCGATCAACCCAAAATGTTAATTTTTTCCATAATTGACGCATAAAACAATCCTCCTACTTATGATATAAGGCATCCATTGCCTTTTTAAAGCGATTTAATCCTTCTTGTACTTTAGCACGTGGACATCCTAAATTCATTCTCAAATATTTTGTTCCATTTTCACCATATGTCTCACCTTTCATAATAGCAACACCACCGATATTTACTAAAGCTTCCTGAATTTCATCACTAGTAAAAGGAACATCTCGAGCATCAATCCAAGCTAAATAAGTAGCTTCAGGTCTTTGAAAATGGAAATCCGGTAAATAATCATGAATAAAGTTTTCCACTAATTCCATATTCCCACGAATATATTCATTTAATTGATCAATATAATCATCACATTGTGTATAACCAATCATTGTTGCATACATACCGAAAATACTTGCTGAGTTCAAAAAATCTCTTCTTCGCGTTACACCCACAAAAGCATCTCTTACTTTTTCATTAGGAATTATTACATAAGATCCTATCAAACCTGGTGTATTTAAAGTTTTACTTGAAGAACTCGCAGTATACATTTCATCATATTCATTGAGATATTTCAACAACGGCTGATGTTTTTGATCTTTAATTTGAATATCCATATGTATTTCATCTGAAATCATCTTAACTTGATATTTTTTACATATTTCAATCATTTTTTTTATTTCATCATCACGCCAGATTCTACCCGTTGGATTATGTGGCGAACATAAAAGTAATATTTGACATTGAGATGCTTGCTGTTCAAATACTTCAAAGTCAATTTCAAAGGTTCCATTTGTTTTTATCAAATGATGTGAAACTAATTCTCTATCGTTTTCTAAAATGACATTGATGAATGCATCATACATTGGATTCATCGTCAAGACTTTATCATGTGGTTGACTCAGCAAACGAATTAACAGTGAAACTGAATACATAACACTTGGACTATACAAAATCCAATCTTCCTCAATATGAGTATCAAAACGCCTTTGAAAATAAGTTGTGATAGATGATTTAAAATCATGATGATTCCATCTGGTATATCCATAAATCTGATGATTGGCAACTTCATGAATTTTATCTGTTATAGGTTTTGGAACAATAAAATCTGTATCAGAAATCGAAAAAGGAATCAAATCTTTTTTGTGAAAACGATCTTCTATGTAATCCCATTGTGTACAATATGTTCCCAAACGATTATGAATTTCATCAAAATCATATTTCATTTATTTTTCCTCCAATATTATATAATCTTTTGGTGTCTTATTCATTGGAACACCTTTCCCATCAATGATGACAACATCATCTTCAATACGAATACCTCCTAAACCAGGAACATAAACTCCTGGTTCACAAGACATCATCATGCCATTTTGCAGAATTGTTTGACTTTGACTATTTAAAATGGGTCCTTCACCACTATCTGTTACCCCTATTCCATGTCCAAGACCATGATCAAAATATTCACCATATCCTGCTTCTTCAATGACTTGGCGAGCTGCACGATCTACATCACATGCCTTTGCGCCTGCACGAATAGCCTCTAACCCCGTTAATTGTGCCTTTAAAACCAAATCATAAATATTTCTATATTGAGGCAATGGCTCACCAATAAAACAAACACGCGTCATATCTGACTGATAATTTTGATATTGAATTCCAAAATCAATCATAATTGGCTCATGAGCCTTGACCTTACGTGATGTTGGTCGTCCGTGTGGCAAAGCAGTTCTTTCTCCACTTGTAACAACCGTTTCAAAAGACATTTGCTGAGCTCCAGCAGCAATTGCATAATATTGAACCAAGGCACTTATTTCATATTCTGTCATTCCTATTCGAATATGTTGTAATACTTTTGCATACACATCATCTGTCAAAGAAATCGTTTTTTGCATAGCAACAATTTCACTATCATCCTTAACAATTCTTAAATTCGTAATTTCCTCATCAAATAAATGAATATCTACATCCAATGTCTGTAGTTTTTGATAATCTTTAACCAATACTTCACTAGCCTCTACACCTAATGATTGACAATGCTCTTCTTTTAATATGTTCTCTACTGCATATAAATAACTTTTTCCTGTCGTATGAGGATTATGAAGTCTGATTTCTAAATCAAACTCAGTTTCTTTCGCTTCAGTTATATAACGTCCATCCAGAATTAAATATCCATGTTGTTGAGTGATAAGAACCTTACACCCACTTCCTAACATTGTTGACATCCATTTTTTCATAGTTTTGCTTTGAATTAATAAAGCATCAAGTTTTTGATTCTTTAGAAAATCTTGCACTTTTTCTATTCTTTTGGCCATATTATTTACCTCCTAGATAGAAAGGCAAGCTTTTGCTTGCCTTATCATTAAAAGTCTAAATCTAAATCATTTAAGATATCTTCATCTTCTTTTGTCAATAATGAATTATCATTAGTCTTTTCATCTTGTTTTCCATAGCGTTGTTCATACATTTTAAAGAATGGATACCATACAATAATAGAAAGAATCATCTGTACTGCATTAACAACAATAGACATAAAGTCCATATTCGTTAAATAACCTTCTAGGAAAACTCCAACATATGGAGGTGTAAAGAATGAACAACTCATAATACCAAGATATTGAGCCCATCCCCCTAAACTTCCTATAATACCTCCACAAATAACATATGGAATAAAGAATACAGGATTTAATACAATTGGTGCTCCAAATAAGATTGGTTCATTAATTCCAAACAATGCTGGAATAAGTGCTACTCCACCAATTTGTTTTAAAGCTTTATTCTTAGATAATAAGCACCAAAGTACTAATCCAAATGTAACTCCTGTTCCTGTAAAGTTACCAAATGCTGATTCAGGTCCAGGTGTAAAGAAGTGTGTCATTTCAACTCCTGCTTGATAATTTGCAATATTTTCTGCTAAGAATTGAGTTGAAATTGGACTTGTAATTGGACTTAATACTGATGGATGAATACCAAAGAAGAATAATAAACAATGTAGCATCTTCAAGAATGTATAAGCAAATGGATTGTCCATAGAACCAACTAGAGGTGCTAATAAATTCGTAAAGATAAGTGGTGGCATTGTATTAAATACATTGACACATAAAATACGAATAATTAAGAAAAATCCAATAACAATAACTGAAATAGGAATCATTTCAAAAGAACGTGATACGAAATCCGGAACTGATTCAGGCATTCTAATAGTAAATTTCTTTTTCTTACACCAACGATAAAGTTCTACTGCAATCAATGATGCAAACATTGCTGCAAATAAACCTTTTGTTCCAAAATAAGTTGTATCAATTCCACCATCTTCAGTATATTGAACTGTCATCATTAAAAAGGCAATTAATCCCATGCTGACACTTCCAGGAACATCCTGCTTATAAGAATTTGCAAGATGATATGCGATAATTACTGATACATATAAAGACATTAATCCCATACCAACATTATATGGAATATAAATAATATCAAGATTGTTTAAAATCCATTGTGATACTGGGTTGTTTTCTCCAATCATATTTGGAATAGCTTCTGGAATCAAACAGAAACTCCCAATAATCAACAACGGAGTCATTGCAACCATAGCTTTTTTTACAGCACTTAAATGAACTTGTTTATCCATCTTGTTTGCTAGTGGAGTTAAATACTTGTTCATAAATGCTTCAAATTTGTCAAACATACATTCACCCACTCCCTATTTTTTCATATCTGCTTTTTTTCTTTCAACAAGTGCTTTTTTCAAAACAGTTGCTCCATCCATTTTTCCATAAGTATCCTGATCAACAATAACATATGGAATATTGTATGGTTCAATAATTGGTTTAATATAGTCCAATTTATGAGCGATTTGAGGTCCAATAACTAATACATCACAAGTTTCAACTTCACTTTGTAAAATATCAACTGGAATAGCCACAAATTCAAAATCCTTTTCATCTAATTTAGCACTATTCTTTACAGTATTTTTCATACTATCCATAAGCATAGTTGTTGAAAAACCTCCAGCACAACATAATACAATTTTCATCTTATTTCCCCTCCTTTGCTTCAAATACATTTATTAATTCCTCAATTAGATCTCTTGCTAATTGAGAAGTCATATAATGATCCTGTGCATGAACCATTAATAACCCAACTTCTGGCTTATCTCCATTTTCTGACATTTCTGCCTGGATAAGCTTTGTCTGGATCGTATGTGCTTGAACATCAGCTTCCCTAGCTTCTTCAAGCAATTTTCTTGCTTCATCATACTCTCCAGTTTTCACTTTCTTTAATGCTTCAAATGCTTTAGCTTTACTTTGCCCAGCAGATGAAATCATCCCAATAATACTTTTTTCCATTTCTGTCATTTTTACTTTCCTCCCAAATAATCTGTCATATTCCTATATTCTTTTGCATCACTCTGTAGCAAATGAACTAACAATTCTACCAGATGGTCCAAATCATCAGCATGAACCATTGAATAAGCTCCATGACAATAACGAAGTGGAATACCCAAAACCATCGCCAAACGTCCACCTTTTTGTAAATGAGCCTGTCCTGCATCCGTTCCACCACCACTAAGCATATCATTTTGGTAAGGAATTTGATGCTTATTCGCAACTGCTTTTACATAACGAATCAATTGACGATTAGGTGCCATAGTCTTGTCATAATGGACAAGCATTGGACCTTTTCCAATCAAACGATGATTGGTATAATTTTTGACTAGCTCCGGATTATTCGCAACATCCACAGCAAAAACCACATCTGGATCAATTTGATAAGTTGCTGTTTGCGCTCCTCGTAATCCTACTTCTTCGCTACTTGTTGCAACAAAATAAAGATCATTTTTTGTATCATGTGATAGGTGCTTTAGCGTTTCAGCAACGACATAACATCCACTACGATCATCCATAGCTTTGCCCATATATACATGCTGCGATGAGAGTGAGCGCATTTGACTGGCAAAACAAACCATATTTCCAACTTCAATTCCTAAAGCCTCTACCTCTTCACGCGTATCACAACCAATATCTATATACATTTCTTTGATATGGCCTTCATCATCTTTTGTAACATTTAATAAACCTTCTATTTTTTGACCATCTTCCGTTGTGACTCTAACAATTTGCATTTCTTTGCTCTTATCCAAAACACCACCAACAGCCATTACATAAAGAAATCCAATATCAGAAATATGTCGTACAATAAAACCGACCTCATCCATATGTGCACATATCATGATCTTCAAAGCATTTTCATCCGTTCCACGTTTATGAAATATAAGACTGCCTAGTGCATCACAAGAAATATCGTCACAGACTTCTTTTAATTCCTGATAAAGTATTTCTCTAACTTCATCTTCACAAGAAGCAATACTATCAGCATCACTTAATTTTTTTAACAATTGACTATTCATGATTAACACCTCCTAACTCCTTCATAACGGCCATCAATTCTTCAAATGATTTTACGTGAAAAATACGATCAACATACTTTTTTTCCTGCATCAACTTATATAACTGCGTTGTCAACACCTTATACATTTCTATCTGATCTTTTTTCAAACATATCATAAAAACAATCTTAACTTCTTTTTCATTCCAGAAAAAAGGATTTTCTAGAACACAGACTGAAATCATGTTTTTTAAAGCATCTGTTTCAATTGGATGGGGTATACAAATACCATTAAAATATATCGTACTCACAAAAGATTCACGTTGCATAACCATATCTGTAAATCCTTCTTTTCCATATTTTTTCTCTTCCAGTTCTTGTGCCATAGTATAAATTAATCGCTCATAGTTATCTTCCTTCACAATTTTGAAAAAATCTTTAGAAAAGAAAGCTGCATAAGGTGGTTCATCATGAATCAATGTATACGGATCATATTCATCTGTTTGCAGAATCTGTTTAATACGAATCAAATCTTTATCATCTAACAACTCTTTAATATAAATCACCGGAACTTGGACATCAAATGACAAAGGCAAAACGGTAAAAACCAAATCAGGTTTATAAGCCAATAAATCATTTTTCTGCAAAAAAGAGAATGTCTGCACTGTTGCGTTAGGGAATAAAGATTCAATCTGTAATTTAATCATGTAGGCACTCCCACCACCAGAAGAGCAGACAACACCAATGCGATTATATGATTGTAATTTTAATTGTTTTTCTTTTTCCATATGTCCAGCAAAATGCATTGCTACAAAACCAATCTCATCAAAAGTTGATTGAACATTATATTTTTCTGATAACATATCACAGAATTGAATCGCAATATTAAAAATCATAGGATTTGTGATGCTTAATTTATTTGCTAATTCATTTTTATAAGAAATCTTATCTCGCAATCGGTCAATTAGCAAAGTCACGTGCGATAACAAAAACTTTTTAAAGTCTGCATCTTGTAAAAAATTTGTCTGATAAATCTTATCTATCTTGCTTAGAAATTCATTAATGTCATTTTCCAAAGTATCACTAAAACCAACATTTTCTATGCGTTTTCTAACATTTTTATTCAAAATGACTATGAAGTCATCAATACTTGCTCGACTAAACTCAACCTGATATATGTTCTGAAGTAATTGAGTAATCTCTTTAACAATACGATGAAATGTATCATTTCCCTGAATTTCTCCTTCTTTTCTTTCATGATTCAGGATTGCACGATAAATCATCACCTTTAAATACTCGGTAATATTTAACAATTCATTATAATTCACATTTAAATTCTCATGTATCAATAAATCTATAAAGGCATCTTCTACGAGCTTAAAGTCTTTCACAACATCATTAACAGCTGTTTGAACAACTAAATCCTGATTCAAATATTCATCTGTTAAATAAGCTTTGATATCTTTTTCAAGCCCATGAATTCTTACTCCATAATGATGTTTACGTTCAATGAGAATATGATAACGTTGTGCCAGTTTCTCTACATCTTCCATATCATTTTTGATAACTGTTTTTGATACCTGAAGAAACTCAGCTATCTTATCCATTGAAACAAATCCATCTTGAATAGAAAGAAAAGATAAAATCTGTGCTGGTCTTTCTTTTGTTGGAACAAAAAAACCTTCATTTAAAGTATCTAAAAAATCATCTAATAGCACTTTATTCGTGACTTCTAATAAGTATCCTTCTCCTCTTTTCATATGTAATCTAAAACCTTTGCGAGGAGAAATACGCATTAAATAAGAAATATCTTTTTGAATAGTTCTTTTAGATACACCATATTTTGTTGTAAAGTATTCAACTGAGAGGTAGGTTGCTTGTTCAAAAAAATCTTTCATTATAGAATATAATCGCATTTTCTCTACCTCCCCTCTATGTTTATTATATAAAGAAATAAATAATCAAAAAAGATTATATTCTTCATATAAAAATGCAACATTATTCCTTTTATTCTGACAATACCAATCATAAATTCTCCTTTGAAACCCACATAAAAAGCACTCAGTTTTGAGTGCTCTCTTCTTGATATTTCTTATGACATGCAGCTGTGATAAATCCTTGGAAGATAGGTTCACTACGATTTGGACGTGAAGCAAATTCTGGATGGAATTGACAAGCTACAAAATATGGATGATTTTCTAATTCAATAATTTCCACAAGATCTCTTTCTGGATTTTTCCCAGATACAATTAATCCATGTTCTTCAAGAATTTCTTTATATTTATTATTGAATTCATAACGATGTCTATGTCTTTGTTGAATCAAGTCTTTGCCATATAGTTTATGAACACGACTTTCTTTTAATAACTCACAATCATAATTTCCTAGTCTTTGTGTACCACCCATATCGTTCAATGTCTGATCACTCATTAAGTGAATTAATGGTGTTGCACACATCTCATCAAATTCAATAGAATTGACATCTTGAAGTCCACAGACATGTCTTGCAAACTCAATAGAAGCCAATTGCATTCCTAAACAAATACCTAAAAATGGAATTTTTTCTTCTCTAGCATAACGAATAGCTTTAATCATACCCTCAATACCACGTTGTCCAAAACCACCAGGTACCAAAATACCATCTGCTCCTGCTAACATATCTGCTACATTATCATCATTAATGTCTTCAGCATTAATCCAATCAATATGTACGATACTATTTTCATAATAACCTGCATGGCGTAAAGCTTCATTGACTGATAAATAAGCATCTGGTAATTGTACATATTTTCCAACCATCTTGATTGTTAATTCTTTATTAAGACCTTTAACACGTTGAATAAGCTGTTGCCATTCAGTCATATCAGCTTTTGGAGCTTCTATTCTTAAATGATCCAATACCAAATCATCCATATGTTGATCCAATAACATCATTGGCAGTTCATATAAAACATCAACATCATAATTAGAAATTACAGCTTTTACTGGGACATTACAGAATAAAGAAATTTTTTCTTTTAATTCCTGATCAATATGTTTTTCACTACGACAAACAATAATATCTGGCTGAATACCATATCCTCTTAGTTCTTTAACACTATGTTGTGTTGGTTTGGTTTTGACCTCATGGCTTGCTCCAATATAAGGTAGTAATGTTGTATGTATATAAAGAGTATTTTTATATCCTATATCTAAACGGACTTGTCTAATGGCTTCAATAAAAGGCAAACTTTCAATATCTCCAACAGTTCCACCTATTTCAGTAATCACAATATCTGCTTGACTGCTTTTAGCAGCTGCATAAATCTTTGCCTTGATTTCATTGGTAATATGAGGAACAACCTGAACTGTTGCCCCTAAATAATCTCCACGACGTTCTTTAGAAATGACATCACTATATATTCTTCCTGTTGTAATAGATGAACTACGATTCAATTCTTCATCAATAAAACGTTCATAATGTCCTAAATCCAAGTCTGTTTCGGCACCATCAGCAGTGACAAACACTTCACCATGTTGAAAAGGTGACATTGTTCCTGGATCCACATTAATATAAGGATCAAGCTTTTGCATAAAGACTTTTAATCCTCTTTGTTTAAGCAATCTCCCTAAAGATGCAGCTGTCAATCCTTTTCCTAATCCCGAAACAACTCCACCTGTCACAAATATAAATTTAGCCATTTTCACTATCTCCTTTCTCAAATAAAAATGCACTCCAGCGGAAAGCCTGAGTGCCCTTTCTTATTCTAGCAAAAAATATTTATCAAAGCAATTATTTTTTCTTATTATTCTGATAATTTTCTTAAAGATTCACCTGTTATACGATAAACAGTCCACTCATCCATGGCTTTTGCACCTAATGAAAGGTAAAAATCAATGCTTGACTGATTCCAATCCAAACACCACCATTCTAGCCTTCCACATCCTCGTTCAACTGCAATTCTTGCAAGTTCTTTAATCATGGCTTTACCATAACCATGTCCACGATATTCTGGCATAATATATAAATCTTCTAAATAGAGACCTGCACGTCCTAAAAATGTTGAAAAATTATGAAAAAATAAAGCAAAACCTATCTTTTTATGATCAACAACCGCAAAAATAACTTCTGCTTTTTCTTTATCAAATAACCATTCTTCAATTAATTCTTCTGTTGCTATAACTTCATTTTCTAATTTTTCATAACGTGCCAGATCTTTGATAAACTGTAGTATGATTGGCACATCTTTTCTACTTGCTTTTTCAAATATAATATTCATATGATAAACTCCCTTTTTTATTTTTATACATCATTATAACATATATTTTAGCTTATTATTTTATAAAAATGATTGTCGTTTTGATTATTTTCTATATAATAAGCATAGGAGGCGATCTATATGGAAAATCCACATATTCTTGTTGTTGATGATGAAAAAGAAATTACTGATTTAATTGAAATTTATTTAACCCAAGAAGGATATACTGTTGAAAAAAGATATAACGCATCTTCCCTTATAGATGATATTCCTCGATATCATATTGATCTTGTCATCTTAGATATCATGATGCCTGAAATAGATGGTATTCAAGCATTGAAAATGATTCGAGAAAAATACAATATTCCTGTCATTATTGTTTCTGCAAAAACAGCTGATAATGATAAAATTGAAGGATTATTAACTGGTGCTGATGACTATGTGAGTAAACCATTTAATGCAATGGAACTTGTTGCCAGAGTCAAATCACAACTTAGACGTTATCATGTCTTAAATAAACCGGTTCATCATTCTTCTTATATTATTGAAGCAACCGATTTAATGATTGATACACAAAAAAAGCTGGTGACATTAGATGGAAAGCCCTTAGCTTTAACACGCATTGAGTATGAAATTCTCGTCTTATTAGCAAGTCAACCTGGAACTGTCTTTTCTATTGAAGATATATTTGAAAAGATATGGCATGTTAAATCACATAATTCTAATAATACAATAATGGTTCATATTAGAAAATTAAGAGAAAAAATAGAAAGGCAGCCAAGAAATCCTCGACATATTAAAACTGTCTGGGGTGTTGGTTATAAATTTGAATTATGATAAAGAAAATACAAAGATTATTGATCAGTAGTTTTCGATGGCGTTTATTTATTAATATCATTGTTGCTTATCTGATTGCATTTTTATGTGATGTTGCTTTAATGATCATTTTACAACATACCAATATTTTTCATTTACCTTATGAATGGTTATACATCATTGCTTTTCTTATTTCCTTATTAATTTTTTTAGTTACTTTTTTTGATTTAATGAATATCACTTTAAAATATATTGATGTTTTAAGTGGAACTATTCAACGTGTCACTGCTGGTGATTATGAGGTCGAAGCCCCTATCAAATATGATGATGAACTGGGGTTATTAGCAGCCAATATTAATGCTCTTGCGAAAACATTAAGAGATAAGGAAAAAGAAAGTGAAATTCTTAAAGAAAATGAACGTTTGGCCTATGATGCTGAAAGAAATGCTGAAAAACAAAAAAATGATTTAATTACAAATGTTGCTCATGATTTAAGAACACCTCTGACAACTATTGTGGGTTATTTAGAGTTAATTAAGAATAACCAGCAATTAACGAAAGAGGAAATACAAAAATATTCAAGTGTGGCTTATGAAAAATCAAAAAGACTTCAAAGCATGATGGATGATTTATTTGAGTTTACAAGCTTAGATCAGGCCAATGTCAAGATTCATATGGCTACCATTAATATTACTGAGTTAATCTTACAGATTGTTGATGAGTTTTACCCAACATTTCAGGAACATCATATCACGCCTGAAGTGAAAATCAGTCAAAATAATTTATTTATTAATGGAGATGGACAATTAATCGCAAGAGTTTTCGATAATCTTTTGTCCAATGCAGTAAAATATGGACAGGATGGAAAGAAAATTAAAATTGAAGTTATCAATGATGAAGAAACTGTCACTATCAAAATTATGAATTATGGAAATCCTATTGATAGTGCTGATTTGCCATATATTTTTGATAAATTTTATCGCAGTGATGCATCTCGTTCTTCATCAACTGGTGGAACTGGTTTAGGCTTAGCGATTGCTAAAAATATTATTCAAATTCATAATGGAGAAATCTTAGCTACGAGTCACCAGGATAAAACAACATTTATTGTGATTTTACATAGATTACATACAAATGAATAAATATTTTTTCTTATCGAATAAAGATTGCAATTTATTGAATGAAAAGGTACAATGACTTCAAAGTGGGGGATTAAAAATGAAAGCATATCAAGACATGAATCAAGAAGAATTAAAAACTTTACATCAACAATTAAGCAAACAATACCAAGACATGAAAGATTTACATTTACAGCTAAATATGGCTCGTGGTAAACCTGATTTTAGTCAAGTTCAACTTTCTATGCCTTTATTAGATGTTATTAATAGTCATTATGATTTTACAGATAAAAAAGATTATTGTAATTATGGTATATTAGATGGAATTGATGAAGCCAAACAGTTATTTGCAGATATTTTAGAAACAACACCTGAACATATTATTGTTTATGGAAATTCAAGTTTAACAATCATGTTTGATCAGATCAGTCGTGGTTTTACACATGGATATTTAGGACATACACCTTGGTGTCATTTAGATAAAGTCAAATTTTTATGTCCTGTACCTGGATATGATCGTCATTTTGCGATTACAGAACGTTTTGGCATTGAAATGATATCTATTCCTATGGATGAAAATGGTCCTGATATGGATCTGGTAGAAAAATATGTTCAAGAAGATGAAACAGTGAAAGGAATCTGGTGTGTGCCTCAATATTCTAATCCATCAGGAATAACATATTCTGATGAAGTTGTAGAAAGATTTGCACATCTCAAACCTGCTGCTCCAGATTTTAGAATTTTCTGGGATAATGCCTATATTATTCATCACCTTTATGATCATCATCAAGATCATGTCAAAAATATTCTTGAAGCTTGTCAAGAAGCAGGAAATCCTGATCTTGTGTTTGAATTCTGTTCAACATCAAAAGTTACTTTCCCAGGAGCTGGGGTAGCGGCTATGGCTACATCAATTAATAATAAAAAAGATATTTTAAAACATTTAACAGTTCAATCTATTGGTCATGATAAGTTAAATCAATTAAGACATGCTGAATATTTTAAAAGCATTGAAGATTTAAAACATCATATGAGTCAACAGGCTGAATTATTAAGACCTAAATTTGAAATGGTATTAGATATTTTTGATAAAGAATTAAAGCCACTTCATATTGGAACATGGTCTCATCCATTAGGTGGATATTTTATTACTTTTGAAGCTATGGACAATTGTGCACAAGATATTGTTCAAAAATGTAAAGAAGCAGGTGTTATTTTAACTGATGCGGGTGCAACTTTCCCTTATGGAAAAGATCCTCATGATTCAGTGATTCGTATTGCCCCATCATATCCTCCTTTAAATGAATTAAAACAAGCAACAGAACTCTTTGTCTTATGTGTAAAGCTTGTTAGTGTAGAAAAATTATTAAAATTATAGATGAATCTATGGATTCATCTTTTTTTCAAGTTGAATTTGAAAAAAATTCAACTTTTCCACTAAAAAATATTGACTATATTCTAAAAAATTGTTATATTAAATAAGCACTGTTGGGATATAGCCAAGCGGTAAGGCAACAGACTTTGACTCTGTCATTGCGCTGGTTCGAATCCAGCTATCCCAGCCATGTTGGAGGTTTAGCTCAGTTGGGAGAGCATCTGCCTTACAAGCAGAGGGTCAGCGGTTCGAGCCCGTTAACCTCCACCATTTATGCCGGCTTAGCTCAATTGGTAGAGCAACTGACTTGT